>JAIKZC010000179.1 GCA_024682575.1 Lachnospiraceae bacterium
ACTCTGCTCCGGAATATCTTGCGGGAATTCTGTCCTCAACATTATAACCACAGAATTTTCTCAGTCTTTCTGCAATATCACGAAGAACCAGATTTCCTTCTTCAAAGCTGTATGACTCATTTATCTCTCTGAAATTGTCCAGATCCATAAGGATAACCGCATATTTTTCAGTCTTATCAAGGCTTCCGCCAACCTGCGACATAAGGCTTTCCCTGTTCATAAGCCCTGTAACATGATCATAGCGATATGAGTCTATAAGCTTATTCTGTGATTCGATCAGTTCATAATCCTTTGATCTCTTCATTCTTATATGCGATGTATATGCGATCAGAATGATAATTCCCGTGATGAATACCATTGTCAGGGCAAACATAATAAAGATCACTCTCAATGGTGTCTTTCGGATAACAGTCATGAAATCTGTTTCAGCTTCGGAATTTTCCGCCTCTATTGCCGCCATATCACCGGCTGTATAATAAGCAGCTTTAGATATGACTGAAGCCAGTTTATAATGATCCGGAGTCACTGCTCCGGCATAGTTCCAGCCACTACACTCAACGGTCTGTATCTGAACATCTCCGGATCTGTTCTGATTTATGATCCAATTGGCTTTTGTAAGTGTTGTTACTACACCATCGCACTCACCTTTTTCCATCTTCTTGTAACATTTTTCAAGACTGTCATACTCTGTGATATTATAATTGATTTCTTTTAGTCTGAGATAATATCTTATCTGCATTGCGTCATTTTTCTGAACTGCAACATTATATAATGATGTTTTATTATCTGACGCACTGTAATTTTTGTTCTTTTCTGTATTTTTCTGATCGATCGCCGGGATTATGATTGCCATCATTTGATTTTCATAAGCACCCGTAAGTATTACTCCAAGAGCTGAAGCATCCGTGGAGTCCATCCCTGTATAACCCAGCATATCTACCCTGTAGTTGGTCACTGCATCGTAGATTTCATCATTATCCCTGTATGTAACAAATTTAAATTTTATATCAAGCCCGTTTGAATTTATTTTCTTCGCCAAAAGATTATAATAATCCGGTATTATCCCTTTTTCTTCTCCATTATCAAGGCTATAATAAGGAGGATCATGCCTTAAAACCGCCACATATATATTTCCATCAGGAAAATGTTTCTTAAGAAATTCCTTTTCTTCAGCGCTTATAGTAACGGCTGTGCCATTTATTACCCTGTATTTATTGATCACTGTATCAAAATAATCAACATCTTCTTTTAAGATACGATTTATAGCATCATCAACCTTTTCCTTAAGATTGTTTCTGCCTTTATTCATACAAACATAAAATCCAACAATAGTAGGTTCAAATATGGATCTATATTCAGGATACTGCCCGCTTGCAACGATCATTCCATCAACTTTGCCGCTGTCAACTGCCGCCCTCATCTCTTCCTCAGAGTCAAACTTAATAATATTTAACGACGTACCGTATTCTGCCTGCCACTCATCTGAAATATTTGCCATGTATGAACCGGCATTAGCTCCAAGTTTCATTTCAGAAATCTGATCGACATTTCCATATTCATAAAAGTCATCTTCCTTAGGTACTGCTATCACGATTGCGGAATCCATAATGGGCTTTGACGAAAAAACAAATTTATCTTCCCGTTCCTTCGTCTTCGCAACTCCCGCTGCCATATCTATCTCGCCTTTTTCAAGTGCATTCAAAAGCTCTTCAAAGTTATCATAAAAATGATATTCCAGATCCATAAGTCCATACTGACTTATTTTGGCCATATATTCAGCATCAAAACCACGGACTATCCCGTTTTCATCACGCATGGAATAGCCTTCCTGCTCGACTGTTCCAAACCTCACCTTTGTCAGCTCTGAATTTTCTGATATGGTCATAGCTGGGGCAGCATTTATCCTGACCGCAAAAATAAGCGCAATAAATAAAACCATAACTGCCAGTTCGGCAATTAAAGCTTTTGCGCTCATTTTTTTCACCATGGCCTGCTTCCCCCTTGATATTTTTTTATAAATCGATTAATATGCATGATTCTATAAACTCGATTTATATATCGGTCACTTTGCAATTATTCTTTAGTTCTGCATACAATTATTATCAGATCAGATGTCTTTTTTAACGAACTTGAAAAAGACCCCGGCAGAAAATTCCGCCGAAGTCTTTTTCATAATATTTTAATTAATATTTGCAGGTTCCAGTCAGGAATTTATGATTAAAGGTAATTGTATGAGCTGCCTCATCAATAATAACCTCCGACTGCTTCACCTTAATTGTTTTTCCACCAGGTATGGATACCCTGATCTTCTTGTCAGTAACCGCTGATACTATATCCTCAGTTCTTACATTATATTTAACTATTTCTACCGGAATAGAAAGTCTCTTGAATTTTTCTCCGTTTGAAAGGACAATTCTTGTAATATAGGCCGTTCCAACCTTCTTTCCTTTCTTGACTGATATCTTCCTTATTCCGGCTTCCTGTCCTTCTGAAATGACATTAAGCATTCCGATGAGATTTTTCTTCTGATTATATCCATTGTAGGATACACTGAGCGGATATTTTAATATATAACCACTTCCAAGCGAATATCTTCCTATATTAGCATCAATACTGCTTTCTGCTGAACTCTTATTATCTTCGCTATTATTGTTTTCTCCGCTGTTATCAGTTTCCTCACTGTTATCAGTTTCTCCACTGTTATCAGTTTCTCCACTGTTATCAGTTTCTCCACTGTTATCAGTTTCTCCACTGTTATCAGTTTCTCCGCTATTATCGGCTTCCTCTGTATCATTGCTTTCCAGATCATTATAATTTACTGCATATACAGAATACTTATCTGAGAAAATGAATAAGAGATCATTCTCTTCATCAGCATAATATGTTCCATCTTCAAAATCATCCTCTGAAGGAAGAGACGAAAGCGCTCTAAATTTTCCAACTTCATCTCCGTGATGACGGAATATGCTGACTTCCTTATCGCTGCTGCTATCGTATGGCATTACAAGCTCTAAAACATTATCTGTTTCAGTTATACTGCTGCTTACACCATCAATTGTCCTGTTGATCGAAAAATCAAGGAAATTGATCTCTCCGGCAGATATACCATAGTCAGAAAGCATTCTATTTATTATCTCATTATTTACAGCCTCATCCTCAGACTTCTTAACACTCATTGTAACAGTGCTTCCGCTGTCCTCACCTCCTGCAACGACTTCCAGACCACCGGCAAGGATCTCTGAACCTGCACTGTCCGCCAGTTCAAGTTTACTTGAGTTTCTGACTCCGGAAGGAATTTCCAGATCATTGATCGTATGTTCATCATCAAGATGTACAAGAATAGTAGTTTCAATATTATCCTTATTGTAGACAAGATTATAATATCCTGCATTGATCTCCCCGAAACTGATGTTCCCGGCATCATTACTGCTTGCAGACTCAACTATATTTTTACCCTGCAGCAGATTTATACTCACTCCTGCCAGCGGATTACCGTCATTATCCTTGAGATTTCCTGAAACTGATCCGTCATCATTCTTTCTAAACTCTATTTTATTCGCTTTCTCATAAATTTTATCCCTAAGGCTATTGATCCTAAAGTCTCTTGTGACTGATGCAGAATTATAATTATCCGTCTCAGACACCTTTACCCTTAAGGTATATTCTCCTGCAGATTTCGGAACAGCTGAAGAATAAGCGCTTTCACCGGCAGACTTTGACTTATATTCAAAGCTGACATTGCCATTGCCAATAGTTCCGCTTATAGTCGGAATCTTAGCAGGCTCACCTTCAGTCCATCCATTCATAGAAACTGTCAGGTGCAGATTCTCTTTTTTAATAATAACAGTAACACTCTTCTCAAGACTGTCGCTGTA
>JAIKZC010000199.1 GCA_024682575.1 Lachnospiraceae bacterium
TATAACCTTCTCATCTACCATTTTTTTATAAAAAAGCAGCATATCCTTTATTCCATCAACATTGATATTCAGCCTTCCGCAATTTGCAAAGGCTTTTTTGCCGCTCATCTGTTCATAATAGGCTATCATGCTGATAAAAAACTGCTTTTTTACCATTCCTATGGGATAAATTCCGTCTTTTCTCATAATCTTTGCCGCAGCAAACAGATCATCCCAGGTTTCGGGAAGGTCAAGATCATATTGATCATAAATATCCGTATTATAGAGAAAAACTGTTGTGTTATAGGCAAGAGGTATCGCATTGAGCTTGCCGTTCCTGCTGCCATACTCTAAATCCTCATCAGTAAACTGACTTAAATCTATCTGATCTGATAATCTGTTCAGATCATAATATCCATTCCCATCTTTAGAATACTCATCCAGCCACGCATAATTTATAAGCATCACATCGGCAGCAGTTTTAGATGCCATTGCGATCCTGTTTCTCTTTTCAAATCCGTCCCATACGCCATAGGAAACATCTACGTCTATTGTAGGATTGAGCTTCTTAAATTTTTCCAGACCTTCCAGATAGTCTTTATGCCTTTCATCAGTTCCCCACCAGGAAAAATCAACCGTGGTATTTTTCTCCTCAAATACCAGCTGACCCGAATCAGCCACCTGCCCCATATCCTGACTTGTGCAGCCCATCAGCGAAACTGCAGTCATCAAAGATATGCCTATCCTAAAAGCCCTGCTTTTCCTCTGAAAATTCCTAAAGATCATTCTCGTCATCCTTCACAATGAATTTATAGGTTGCTTTATTCTTTCCGGTTCTTTTAGACTGATACATCGTATCATCTGCCTGCCTGTATATCTCGTCATAATCCATAGAGCATGCGGCTACTGTTGCACCAACGCTCAGTGAAAGTCCATAGCGTCTGTGCTCTTCAGCAAACTTTCTTGAGAAGTTATAGAGAAGCTGGTCTACGTAATCATGCATGGTTCTCTCTGCGGAAACCATACTGTTTTTTGAAAAATCAAAATGAACTGCAAACTCATCTCCACCAAGTCTTCCTATCACAGTATCATTGGTTGATTTCTCCCTTAAAAGATCTCCCAGCCTTGCGATCACTTCATCGCCGTATTCATGTCCGAGATTATCATTTATCTGCTTGAAATTATCCATATCTATCATAAGGAATCCCATGCAGTCCCCGTCTTTCATCTTCTTAATCCTTGACCTTACTTCAGTTTCAAACGCACCTTTATTAAATATATTTGTAAGACTGTCATAATTAGCCTGTCTGTTAAGATCCGTCATCATGCCTTCAAATGGTCTTGACATTTTAAAATAAAGGAAATTAGCGATTATCAGAAATACTATACAGCTGAGTGCTGCAAAAATAAGTGTAAAATGCTGTATCCTGATCGTCTTTGATGTTATTATCTCCTGGGGGATCGAGCATATAAGTCTCCAGCCATTCTGGCAATAACATGTTGTGACAATATATTCATTATTGAATCTGCTCGAATCTACTCCATTTGAAGTAAGCGCCGTAATATCAGAATCCAGCTCCATTCCGATGGTAAGCTTATCATTTGAATAAATGATCTCATTATTATCATCAACGAGGGACATTGTAATTTTCTCACTGACATTTCCATATCCTTCAAAATATTCGTCCACCTCAGCAGTGTAGAAGGACATCATAAGTACAGCATGCTCATTTATCCTTTTACTGTAGAAAAATTTGTCATAATTCCCACTGTGTCCGAATGACCAGCCACTCTCCGTATTTTCATCTTTTATACTCTTTGCAAATTCATCATACATTCCGCCATTTACAAACTGAGCCGCCATTTTTTCGGATATCCAGCCCACATGCTCATCATTACTGTAAACTATTCCAAAATCAGCGAAATTACCCATTATTCCAAGTTGTTCAACCAGATCACTGATCTCGTTTTCTATCTGAAGCTTCTGATAATCTGTATAGCTGTTAGCCACAGGATCATATTCATAAACCACCTTATCCGAAAACATAAGACTGGCTGTCTTTTCTACCCAGCCAAAAGTGGCATCCAAATTAGAACCAAGCTGTCTCGTATTTGATATCATCAATTCGGAGAAGCTGGTTCTCAAAGATGCCAGCGAGCTGCGCATTGGCACTGCCGTTATAAATATTGTCAAAAGAAATATGATCAGAGAGAATAAAGCGATCACTCTGAATCGAAAGGTTTTGTAGTTATTTTCCATAGTTACCCACAATTTTTAATAAATCTTTTTGTTTATTATAGCATAATTATATATTAAAAAAACGTCAAAGACCTTATTATTTCAGTCTTTGACGCTTTTTGAAAACAACTTTTTTAATTTTCGGCTCCGGAAAGATATATCTCTGCAAGCTCCGGATCGATATTTGCCTCGATCATTTCATATACCGGCTGACAATTCGACTTGATCTCGGCTCTCAGAGCATCATCAGGAGTTATTATCGATGTTCCTGACTCCTCTATTATCTGCACTCTGGAGGCAATTCTCGCATCAGACTGCTCTCTTGCATAATCCTTTGCAGTCTTTGCAGCTTCGCGTAAAATTTCCTGATCCTCCTCCGGAAGATCCTTCATAAATTCATCACTCACGATAAGGCTAATAAGATGCGGAAGATGATTTGTTTCAACCACATATTTCTGCTGTTCATAGAGCTTATTTGAAACTATAACCTCATAAGGATTTTCCTGGGCATCGATCGTTCCCTGCTGGAGACCTATATAAACCTCAGAAAAAGTCATCGGAGTCGGATTGGCACCTATCGCCTTCCAGAAGGCAAGATGATATGAATTTTCCATAGTTCTTATCTTCTGACCTTTGAAATCAGCCATGCTCTTGACTTCTTTATTTGTCGTCATTATACGGAATCCCTGATCGGCATAGCCCAAAAGCTCATAACCGCCGCTCTTGTAAACTGCGGATATTTTCTCCATAAAACGATCCCCGTCAATGGCCTTCCTTATGGAATCAATATTGTCATATACACACGGCATGTCAAATACTGCTATATCCGGCATAAATGTCACCTGCGGAGCGGTATTCTGTACAACAAAAGGAATATCCCCGTCCTTGCAGGACTCGAGCAATTCCCTGTCTCCTCCCAGCACGCTGTTTGGATATACCTGGATCTTCATTCTGCCATCGCTTAAAAGCGAGACCTCCTCCGCAAATTTTTCTGCATATATCTGCGTAACCGTATCCTCCGGACTGGAAGTTCCGAGCGGCCATGCATATCTCTGAGCTTCACCCTCAGAACCTTTTCCGCATCCTGTTGTCATGCAGATCAGAGCAGCAGTGATCAGCATTGATATAATCTTCTTTTTCATAATATTTTTCCTTCTCATCTGCCTAAAAGACAAAGGCTTATTCCCGGTATAAAGGTGATCAGCAGCAGAGCTATCAGGAACATCACTATCATAGGCATTGCCTTTTTGGAAATTGCCATTATAGGAACATCCGTCAACGAACTTGCCACAAAAAGATTTACTCCTATAGGCGGCGTAACAAAACCGATCGCAAGATTTACTACCATCATTACAGCGAAATGAACCGGATTCATTCCAGTTGCTGTAACTATCGGCAAAAGGATAGGCGTAAGTATGAGTATCGCCGGTGTCGTATCCATGACCATTCCCACTATCAGAAGGAATATATTTATAACCAGAAGAAGTATTATCTTATTTGTAAAATGTCCCAGTATCCAGTCGCTTATAGTCTGCGGAACCTGCATAAGCGTTAATACTCTCGAAAATGCAGTCGATGCCGCAAGGATAAAAAGTATCGGTGCATATGTATGAAGCGATTCTCTAAGGAGCTTCCAGATATCCCTGATCTTCAGGGTTTTATAAACAAAAATGCTTATAATAAGCGCATAAAATACGGATATTACAGCCGCTTCCGTCGGTGAAGCGATTCCGGTATATATACATCCAAGTATGATGACCGGGCTCAGAAGAGCAAAAAATCCATCTCCGAAGACCTTAAGGAATCCTCTTTCGTGCAGTTCTCCGACCTTTTTATTGATTTTCTCCTTATCCTCGCCATTTACCCTGCAATAGATCACCGAATAAAGCATCAATAAAAGGCCGATAAGCAGTCCCGGAACTATTCCTGCGAGGAAAAGATCACTCACGGATTCTCCGGATGCCATTGCAAACATGATAAAAGGAATACTTGGAGGAATTATAACTCCGAGTCCGCTGGCAACTGCAACTAAAGCCGTTGAAAACTTCCTGTCATAGCCAAGTTCTGATAAAAACGGTATCGTCATCGAACCTACCGCAGCTACGGTAGCCGGACCCGAACCCGAGATTGCTCCGAAGAAAAGACAGGTAATGACAACTGCGCAAGGTATTCCTGCCGTTCTTTTTCCTAAAAAATAAGCAAAAACATCAAAAAGCTTTTTTGAAATTTTTCCCTGTGCCATAATTATTCCGGCAAGCACGAACATCGGCACTGCCAGAAGCGGGAAACTGTCTATACCTCCAAGCATCGATCTGATAACATAGCTTCCGCTCGCGGTAAATGACGGATCAAAAGCCCCCGGAAGAACAGCCACTATTCCCAGTGAAATAGAGATCGGAATAGCTATCAGGAGGCATAATATAAATATTATAAATACAGCTGCGACTGACAATTAATTCCCCTCCTTTTCAATAGGCTCAACACTCTCTTTTATAGACTCGGCAAGGCTGCCCTCTTCCATAGGCTTCACGCCTCTTCCCAGAACAATTTCCATATTTATAAAAAGTCTCTGCACAAGCCTTATACTCGTTAATGAAAAACAGAATAAAGGCGCCGACTGTATATAATACATCGGTATCGAGCATGCAGGACTCACCTGTCCGCTTTCTATGGTTGTCTGAAGATATTTCCATGAAAATGGAATAAGATAAAGAAATAATGCAAGTGATATCGCAAGGTTGATAACTTTGAACATTGCCGCGCCGCGTTCGTTAAAGATCTTGATAAACTGGTCGATCTTTATCGAGATGCATTTCCTCGTGCAAAGACTGACGCTCATAAATGCAGACCATATAAATAAATATCTGGTTATTTCCTCTGACCAGGACAATGACATTCCAAGCACATATCTTGAGAATACCTGAATCCCCATTATAAGGACCATTCCCATAAGTAAAATGACCATAAGGATCTCTTCCAGGTTCTCCTCCAGATAGAGAAGTTTTCTTTTCATTAAATGTCCCCCTTATCGCAATTTTATTTTTGTATTTAAATTCATACTATACTATACCATATTAACGCAAAAAACTCATTGATCTTTAATAATCAATCCCCAGGTGATCAGCTTCTCTTCTGATGTATTGAAGCATTGGGGGCATATCATTAAGGCTTATCCCGCCTTTTTTTAAGAAATCGATCATTTCCCTGATATCTCTTCGATACAGGGGATAATCGTGTGCTCCGGATGACCTTATGCTTTTTACATAATCAGGTCCGAATTCCGCCAGCAAAAGCTCTTCCATAAAGATCGGCACCGGTATAGAAGCAGTTTCAAAAGGCATGTCTGCCGTGACCTTAAAGCACTTTCTCTTAACCGTGTTTTTAACCTTATTAAGGGCGAAAAAAATAAATCTTCCGCACTCGTCCGTTTCATCATTCATATATTTGCCGGCTGTTTTCTCCGCTTCTGCTCCAAGTTCTTTCAAAAAACCGTATCCCGCCTCACCATCGGAAGGCATCTCATCACGCTGCTTTCGTATCTCATAAATTTTGCGTACGTAATCCAGCCTCCACTCTTTCCGCAGATCTTCATCATCAGGATAATTATCATAAGGATAAAGATCAAAACCGACCGGAAATGGACAGCAATAATAATTGCCCAGCACTTCAGGTGAAAAAAGAGTTCCGATATGATTAATAACTACTGTCATACCGTTATATCTGTGAATTCGGGAATCATAAGTAGATATGAAAAAGCCATTTGGAAGCTCATCCTCTGCAATTTCTAGAAATCTGTTATAATCTTTTCTCGGCATACCCAGATCGAGGTCATCATCCCATGGTATGAATCCATGATGCCTGAACGCTCCCAATAACGTTCCGCAGTCAGCCCAATAAGTCAGATCATGTCTTTTGCAGATTTCATCAAATATTTCAAGGGTCTTAAGCGATGCTGCCCAATAGCGTTTCATGCATTCCGTAATCGTAAATCCACTCCGGACCTCATCCTTAAAATAATCCTCATCAAATTCAAATTTCATCCGCCCTCCCCCTTTTGCTCCTATAATAAAATTATATGTTATAAACTTTACTTTTTCAATCGCCTGTTTTAAGATAAAAAAGAGCCTCAAATACAAGTCTGTAAAGGAGTTGAACTATGTTTCAAAAAGAATCAGGATCAGTTCTTTTATACTATTTTTCACCAAGCGAGCTCATAGCACACGCTGATGCTGCGATACAGAAAATAACAGAAACACTTAATGTCTTTTATGCTTCTGCCGACAATCTTTATGTCATCTGGTATCACGACACACGTTTAGATGAATATATCAGCAGCAATTACCCGGATCTCTGGTCTGAATATCTTTCTCTTATTGAAAAATTTAAGAAATCCGGCTGCGGTGAATTTATAAACGACAGTTCAAAGGAAATGGAACTTGTAGATCGCTGCTCGGCCTATTACGGAAGCGGCGGCTTTCTCTCAACATCATGTTCAGAGAATGGTAACCCCGTTATGATACAGGATATTTCCACTCGCTCTGCTTTTAGCTATTGACGAATATCTTAAAGGGTGTTATTTTAATTATAGATTGAAGTCAATTTAATACGAATTTCTCTTATTCAGAGTGATGGAGATGCAAAGGATCTGTGAAGTCACGACAACCACCGGATTAATCACCCGGAAGGTGCCAACCTTGAGCGAAATAATATCGAACAATAAGAGGATTTGATTTATGTATGTCGAGTCCGCTTTTGTTAATAAACATAGCGGTTCTTTTATTTTAAACCATCATACATAATGGTGAAAGGAGTTATATGGAAAAAAGACTTTTTACTTCAGAATCTGTTACAGAGGGACATCCCGACAAAGTCTGTGACGCAATTTCAGATGCAATACTGGACGAATGCATTAAGCAGGACCCCATGAGCCGTGTAGCCTGCGAGACAGCTACATGTACCGGTTTCGTACTCGTTACCGGTGAGATAACCACCAAGGCTTACGTCGATATTCAGAAGGTTGTCCGCGAGACAGTTGAAGAAATTGGTTATACAAAGTCAGAATACGGCTTCGATGCAAATACCTGTGCCGTACTCTCGGCTATCGATGAGCAGTCAAGCGATATCGCAATGGGCGTAGACAATGCCCTTGAGACAAAGGCTGACCTTAAGGCTCTCGAGAAGAACATGACAGATGCAGAGATCGGTGCTATCGGTGCCGGTGATCAGGGTATGATGTTCGGATATGCTACAAATGAAACAGCTGAATACATGCCTTATCCTATTTCAATCGCTCATGCACTCACACGTCAGCTTACAAAAGTAAGAAAAGACGGTACTCTTAAATACCTCAGACCTGACGGAAAATCACAGGTTTCTGTAGAATATGATGAGAACGGAAAGCCGAAAAGACTCGAGGCTGTTGTTCTTTCAACCCAGCATGATCCTGATGTAACCCAGGAGCAGATCCACAAAGATATCAAGAAATATGTCTTTGATCCGATCCTTCCTGCAGAACTTATGGATGACAAGACAAAGATCTATATCAATCCTACAGGTCGTTTCGTAATCGGCGGACCTCACGGTGATGCAGGTCTTACAGGAAGAAAGATCATCGTAGACACCTATGGCGGATATGCCCGTCACGGCGGCGGAGCTTTCTCAGGAAAAGACTGCACAAAGGTTGACCGTTCCGGTGCTTATGCAGCAAGATACGTTGCAAAGAATATCGTAGCAGCAGGCCTTGCAGATCAGGTAGAGATCCAGCTCTCCTATGCTATCGGTGTTGCAGAGCCTACTTCAATCATGGCTGATACTTTTGGAACAGGTAAGCTTTCAGATGAGAAGATTACAGAGATCATCAGAGAGAACTTTGATCTTCGTCCTGCAGGAATCATCAAGATGCTTGACCTCAGACGTCCTATTTACAAGCAGACCGCAGCTTACGGTCACTTCGGAAGAACAGATGTTGATCTTCCTTGGGAGAAGCTTGACAAGGTTGATGACCTTAAGAAATATCTTTAATTTTAATATAGCGGCCGGTCCAATTCGGACCGGCTTTTTTATGTCTTAAACCCTTTTTGTCTGACATCAAAGCAAACAAGCCCCAAAACAAATGCACAAAATGCAAAACAAGTCCTCTATTTATTGACATATTTTTGTAGAATTTCTACAATTATCTTATATTTTTATATCCTTTTGATGAGATATTACAAATGGAGGTAGACTATGTCCAGGGTTCTGACCCAAAATCTATCCCCGGGAATGATAACTGCTGAAGATGTGTATTCCTATAACAATCAGCTGATCATCGCCAAGGGTGGCGCTCTCACAGATAAGATCATCACCAAACTCGAATTTTATTCTGTCCTTTCAGTAAAAATAAATGACGGAAAAGATGATGACAGCTTATCTGGAGCTCCTGCTGCAAAAAAGCCTAAGAAAGCTGAAAAACAGCTTTCTTATTCAGAAAATATAAAAGCATCTCCCGAATTTAAGAAATTCAGCATGGAATTCAATAAATCCCTGGGAGAATTCCGCACATCCATAAATGATCTGGTTTTAAGGCATACTGCTGACGCTGATAAGCTCTTAGAAAACACAGACCGCCTGCTTGCGGGTAACCCGTCCGGTATCCATGTTTTCGATATGCTTCACAATATGCGAAGTTTTGATGATCCGACCTTTGCCCATTCCCTGAACGTTGCACTGATATGCAATGTATTTGGAAAATGGCTCGGGATCAACAAAGATGATCTTCGGGTACTTACCCTGTCAGGTCTGCTCCACGATGTCGGTAAGCTTAAGATCCCGGAGGATATTATAACCAAACCCGGCAAACTGACCAACGAGGAATTTTCACTTATAAAAACACATGCAGTTGAGGGTTTTAACGTTCTTCAGCCCCTCGATCTGGATGAAAGAATAAAAAATGCAGCCCTCATGCATCATGAGCGCTGTGATGGTTCCGGATATCCTTTTGGACTTACCCATAAAGAGATCGATCCATTTGCAAGGATTGTTGCAATAGCCGATGTTTACGATGCAATGACGAGCAAAAGAGTTTACCGCGGACCACTCTGTCCATTTAGGGTGATAGAAGTCTTCGAAAATGAAGGTCTGCAGAAATATGATCCGGAATATATACTTATATTCCTCGAATATATCGTAAATACCTATATGAATAACAGAGTAAAACTCTCGAACGGAGCTGAGGGTGACGTGGTTCTGATAAATAAGCTGAATCTCTCAAGACCTATGATCCGATGCGGAAACCATTATGTAGACCTCTCGCGTGAGCACAACCTGACAATAGAGGCGATTATTTAAAAACAAAAATCATCCGAATGATCAACTGATCAAACGGATGATTTTTTTACTTAGACTACCGCTGTTTTAAGTCTGAATTTCTGTATATCGGCATCATCTCCGCATTTTTCAATGGTTGCACCGAGGCTGCTGAGCTTCCTGTCGAAATCCTCATATCCTCTTTCAATAAAGTGGATATCATCAACAACAGAAACGCCGTCAGCGGCAAGCGCTGCAAGCACCAGAGCCGCTCCGGCCCTAAGATCGGGAGAAGATACCCTTGCACCTGTAAAACCGCTCACGCCGTTTATAATGGCTGTATTTCCTTCAACCTTTATATCTGCGCCCATTCTTGCGATCTCATCAACATATTTAAATCTGTTTTCAAAAATGCTTTCCTGTATAACACTTGTTCCCTCAGCTCTTGCAAGTGTAACTCCGGCCTGAGGCTGCATATCCGTCGGAAATCCCGGATAAGGCAGTGTCTTGATCTGCGTAGCCTTGAGCTTTTCTCCTGCTCGGACTCTTACCGCATCATCAAGCTCCTCAACACTGCAGCCCATCTCTATAAGCTTTGCCGAAATAGACTCAAGATGCTTCGGAATAACATTCTTTATAAGTATATCTCCGTTAGTAATAGCAGCAGCAAACATAAAGGTTCCTGCCTCTATCTGATCCGGAATGATCGAATAAGTAGCACTGTGAAGCCTCTTAACGCCTCTGATCCTTATAACATCAGTTCCTGCGCCCTTGATATCAGCTCCCATACTGTTAAGGAAGTTCGCTACATCTACGACATGAGGCTCCTTTGCTGCATTCTCGATCGTAGTCTTGCCCTCTGCCATGCATGCTGCCATCATAACGTTTATGGTTGCTCCAACAGTTACAACATCCATATAAACATGGGCTCCGACCAGGCGGTCTGCCTTTGCAACTATCTCACCGCGTCTGACAGCTACGTCAGCGCCTATTGCTCTGAATCCCTTAAGATGCTGGTCTATCGGTCTGCTTCCGATATTGCATCCGCCCGGAAGCGGTACTTCTGCTTCCTTATATTTACCAAGAAGTGCTCCTATAAGATAATAGGAAGCTCTGATCTTTTTAACAAGTTCGTATTCGATGCTCACATTTCTTACATGTGAACCATTTATCTTTACTGTATGACGATCGACCCTGTCAACAATAACACCGATGCAGCTCATTGCATCAAGAAGAACGTTTATATCCCTTACATCAGGCATATTTTCTATAGTTACTGTTTCATCAGACATAATAGCTGCTGCAAGAATTGCAAGCGCAGCATTTTTGGCCCCGCCTATAGTTACCTCACCTACAAGCGGTACCCCGCCACGGATCATGTAATGATCCATCTCCTTATTTTTTCCGGCATTCATTTAACCAGTCAACCTCTTAAATATTAGTATTCTCATTCATAAATACACTCTGTGCAAATTCTATGCACAGTTCCTTGACATTCTAACATTTTTTTCTGTCCCATGCAATAATTGTGATTTTTCGCAAAACTTTCTACGTTTTAAATAGACCATTTTCAGGGGTTGTTTTATTTTATAGTTACTTTGTATGATAAATTAAGTCTATATTTATTTTTATTGTATAGATTTACCATATAGTTACATTTTATTCACAATGTGTTCACATTTAATTGCTATATTATATCTATCTTAAATAACAGACAAAGTCACAGCAAAGTAGATGATTTTTTCATAATAAGCCTCGGGATCGAAAGGTCTCGGGGCACTCCTCTTTTAAATTAAATTTAAATAAAGAAAGTTTTAGTTACTGTTCACAGGCAAACTGCGCACTCCGCTGCGCAGTTATGCCACAATAACTTTGACTGAACACTGGGTTTTGCCCATTGCCGTAGGCAATTTTAAATGGCAAAACCCGTTACTGGAGCACGCTGAAAGCGTGTGAAC
>JAIKZC010000223.1 GCA_024682575.1 Lachnospiraceae bacterium
ACTTGTAAATCCAAAGTCTGAGAATGATGTACGATTACAAGCTACGCTTGCCAATCAGAACCCCACGGGCTTGCCCGTGGGTGCAGTCAGAATGATTTATATCAAAAAACAAATTATACGGAGAGCAAATATGATAGAACATCCTATAGCGCCTGTTTATGATGAAAATTCAAAAATACTGATACTTGGGAGTTTTCCTTCGGTAAAGTCGAGGGAGACGGCATTTTTCTACGGGCATCCGCAGAACCGATTCTGGAAGGTGACATCAGCGGTATTTGAAGATAAGCTTCCGGAGACGATAGAGGAAAAAAGAGAATTTCTGCTGAGAAATCATATCGCGGTATGGGACGTTATAAAGTCCTGTGATATAGAAGGTTCGGCGGATTCCACGATCAGAAATGTGATCGCTAACGATCTGGCTCAGATATTAGAAAAGGCTGATATCAGGCAGATATTTGTGAATGGCAAAACGGCAGAGAAGTATTATAAGAAATATACGAGGGATAAGATAAAGAGAGAGGCTGTCTGCCTGCCATCGACAAGTCCGGCAAACGCCGCATGGAAGCTTGACAGGCTGATCGAGGCATGGAAGCTTATAAGGGAGTGACAAATGACAAGAGAGTGACAAATGATAAGAGAGTGACAAATGACAAGAGAGTGACAAATAATAAGAGTATGACAAATGTCACTTATATAAATTTCCATATTGACATCAAATAAAAAAGATTGTATAGTGAAAATGTCATATGGAACTGGTTCCATATTAAAAGAAAATGATAAAGTTGCACAGTGAATTGAGCTGTGCTTTAAAAATCAAAAAAGATGGAAACGGTTCCACAAAAACAGCATTTCACCATTAATAATAGAGAAATCAAATGGGGAATTGGGAGATGCAGGTATTTCTATATACCGGTTAAAAGGTAAAAAGGTTTTACCGCGGCTTACGCGGAGAAAGGGAGAAGAAATGAAAAAGCTAATAAGCGCAGCAATGGCAGGAATCATGGCATTATCAGTTACTGCATGCGGAGGAGCAACAGCAGGAAGTGCATCATCCGCAGCATCGTCGGAGACGGCATCCACAGCAGCTTCAAAGGCCGCTGACGGAGCAGTAAACCTTACGATCTGGAGCCCGACGGATAAAGAGTCTGTAGAGAACTGGTGGACAGAAAAGATCGGAGAGTGGAACGCAGCAAATCCTGATATACAGGTTTCAAGAGAAGCGATTGACCGTTCTGACTCCTATGCATATGACAACAAAGTGGCTACAGCTGTTACATCCAGCTCACTTCCGGATATCTTTTTCGTAGACGGACCGCAGGTTTCATACTATGCAGCAAACGGTATCATCCAGCCACTCGACGACTATTTCTCAGAGGAAGATCTGAAAGACTTCGTTCCATCAACAGTTGCACAGTGCACCTATGATGGAAAGCTTTATGCAATCTCCGGAACAGAATCCTCGGTTGCTTTTTACTATAACAAAGACATGCTGAAAGAGGCTGGTGTTGATGTAGATGATCTCGACAGCAGGACAGTTGATAACCCGATAACCTGGTCAGAGATGAGAGAGATAGCTGAGAAGTGCACAACTCCCGAACATGTTGGAACACATATAATCATGGATCACGGTGAAGGACTTCCTTACGCACTTGAGCCAATGTATATCTCAGAAGGAAAAGATTATATAAATGAAAGCGGAGATTCCGCAGACGGATTCGTAAACAGCGATGAAGCAGTTAAGACAAGTGCTTTCCTTGCACAGCTCATAGCAGACGGATATGCAAATATCGAGCCTATCACAGATGAGTTCTTAAATAAGGCATGCGCAACAATGCTCAGTGGCTCATGGGATGTTTCAGTACTTTCTGCAAACGCTGATTTCGACTGGGGCGTAACCTATTATCCGGTAGCAGATGATACGAAAAAGGCAGTTTCACCCTGCGGCGACTGGTCTGCAGCAATCTCAAAGGACTGCGAAAACGTTGAAGCTGCAGGAAAATTCATGCAGTGGCTCATGAATACAGAGAACGTTGCAACCTATGCTGCATCAATCGCAAAGCCGGCTGCAAGAAATTCATCCTATGATGACCCTTCAATGGCTGAGTATAAAGAGTATCCGCTTTCACTCATGGTAGATCAGCTTAACTACACAGCGGTTCCCCGCCCTCGTACACCTTCCTATGCTTCATTCTCAACAAAGTATGCAGAGGCAATGACAAATATTTTTTCTGCAGCAGCATCAGACCACACTGTTGATGAAGCGTATATCAAAGAACAGCTCGACAGCGTAGCATCAGACTTTGCGGAAGACTATAACACCTATTACGCAAAATAAAGACAATCACAGAAAAGCCGGAAAGTGCTCTGTCTGACGGAGCACTTTTCTTATAAAGAAATATGAGGAAAGCCCTATGCTAAGTTCAAAAAATCAAAAGAATAAAAGCCAGTCAATAGCAGCAGCGGTATTTGTCACACCGGCAGTTGTCCTCCTGATCGCATTTCTGCTGGTGCCCATGCTTTATACGATATATTTTTCGGTTTTCCGTTACCAGATAATGAGACCGAATGATATAACTTTTATAAATATCGAAAATTACGTGAACCTTTTTAAGGATCCGGATTTCTGGCATGCATTCAGAAATACCCTTTATTTCACGGTCATCATAGTACCGGTACAGTCGGTAGTCGCACTTGCACTTGCGTTGCTTGTAGCATCAAAGACAAAGGGCGTTGCGGTATTCAGGACAATGTATTTCGCACCGCAGCTTACATCAATGGTAGTTATATCGATCCTTTGGACGATACTTTATAATTCAAATCCGTCCACAGGACTTATAAATTCACTGCTCGTAAATCTCGGAATGGAGCCGGTAAACTTCTTATCAAACCCGAGAACTGCCATGAATTCCATCATATTCATGTCGGCATGGCAGGGCGCAGGATACCAGATGATGATCTTTATCGCGGGACTTCAGGCAATACCGACCTCACACTATGAGGCAGCATCGGTAGACGGGGCTACAGCTTTCCAGAAGCTTATATATATCACGCTTCCGGGACTTAAATCTACGATAAAATACGTAATAATGATAACAATGATACAGGCAATGAAACTTTTCACCCAGCCCTACGTCATGACAAAGGGCGGCCCGCAGAATGCAACGAAAACCCTCGTTTACTATATTTATACAGAGGGCTTCCAGGAAGGTAATTTCGGTTATGC
This sequence comes from Lachnospiraceae bacterium, assembly GCA_024682575.1. Taxonomy (GTDB): domain Bacteria; phylum Bacillota; class Clostridia; order Lachnospirales; family Lachnospiraceae; genus NK4A144. Next base: position 3,224 of record JAIKZC010000223.1, read on the forward strand.
CTGCGCGGCAGCAGCGGTATTTTTCGTTATAGTCGTGACCATGTCGCTATTAATGAAACGTCTGACGGCAGCGAAGGATTAAGGGGGAAAGACTAATGAATAATAACAAAAGCTCGATCGGAAGAAAAAACGCTCTCGAAAAATTCTTATTTTACTGCGGAAATCTCGTTATCGGAATAATATTTGTATCACCGCTTTTATGGATGGTGTGTGCATCCTTAAAGCCGGAGGCAGAGATCTTTGCAAATATGAACTCGATAAAGACCTTCATTCCGACACATGCGTCATTCAACAATTATATAGAAGTTTTTACGAGACTTAATATATTAAACGTATTAAAAAATACCCTTATTTATATAGCACTTATCCTTATAGGCGATCTTTTCTTGAATTCGATATGCGGCTATGCGCTGGCAAAGATCGATTTTAAGGGCAAAGGACTTGTGCTCAATCTGGTCATAGCATTAATGGTACTTCCAATGGAAGCGATAATGCTTCCGCTCTATATCGAGATGTCACAGCTTCACTGGGTAAACACCCTGCAGGCACTGGTAATACCTTTTATACCTAAATGCTTTTCGATATATATGTTCAGGCAGTTTTTCTCGGATGTGCCGGATGAACTTATAGAAGCGGCATCCATCGACGGCAGCGGCCCCATAAGGACATTTTTCAATATAGTAATGCCGATCTCAAAAACAGTCTATGCGACAGTATTTATCCTGGATTTCGTGGCACACTGGAATGACTTCATGTGGCCTTTCCTCGTAATGACAGGTGAGGATAAAAGAACGATCCAGCTTGCAGTACAGGTATTTTTCGGAACACAGCCGGTTCACTACAGCGCCATAATGGCAGCCCTCGTAATTTCGGCAGTACCGATGATAGTCATGTTCATCTTTATGCAGAAATATTATGTAGAAGGTATCGCTTCCTCCGGAATAAAGGGATGAAGCTGGATAAAACACGCGGAATGCTTGTAACTAAAGCTTCGGATTGATAGAATAAAATATATGATAAACCGAAAGGAAGAATTTTTATGGCTACAATTCAGGAAGTCGCAAAAAGGGCACGCGTCGGAGTGGCCACTGTATCGCGTCTCCTTAATAAAACAGGATATGTAAAAGAGGAGCCAAGAGAAAGGATCGAGGCAGCGATAAAGGAGTTAAATTATACTCCGAATGCGCTCGCGAGAAATCTCTACAGAAATAAAAACGGAATAATCGCCATGATAGTCCCGGAAATAGACCATCCCTTTTTCTCGGCATTTGTCAATGAGCTCGAGGAAATATGCGCGGCACATAAATATAAGATAATGCTCTGCAATACCTGGTTTAAGGAAAATTACGAGCATCAGTATCTGGCAATGCTTAAAGA
>JAIKZC010000239.1 GCA_024682575.1 Lachnospiraceae bacterium
AGCCGCCTCGTAAATATCGACAGAGATCTTTTGATGATTCCTAATCTTGCAATACATATGAACCGTGAAGTAAATGATGGTTATAAATTCAATGCTCAGAACGATATGCCTGCACTTTTCGGTGATATCGATGCAAAAAATAGCTTCATGAAGCTTATAGCGGAGGCTGCAGGTGTTAGTGAAGAAGATATTTTAGATACGGATCTCTTCTTATATAATAGGATGAAAGGATGCACCGTTGGAGCGAATAATGAATTTATCTCATCCGGTAGACTTGATGATCTCCAGTGTGCATTCGCTTCACTTAAGGGCTTTATTGCTTCCAAAGCTGATGGAGCTATTCCGGTTCACTGCGTTCTCGATAATGAAGAAGTCGGAAGCGGTACAAAGCAGGGCGCAGCTTCAACTTTCTTAAGTGACTGTCTTAAACGTGCAATTTATGCTCTTGGCAAAAATGAAGATGATTTCAGACGTCTTCTTGCCTCAAGCTTTATGGTTTCTGCTGATAATGCCCATGCCGTTCATCCAAACCATACCGATAAGGCAGATCCTACAAACAGACCTTATATGAATGGCGGTATCGTCATTAAATACAGCGCCAACCAGAAATATACTACTGATGCTGTATCCGGTGCAATCATGCGCGAAATATGTAATAAAGCCGGTGTTCCCTGCCAGACCTTCACCAATCGTTCTGATATGCTTGGCGGTTCTACCCTCGGTAATATTTCAAACAGTCAGGTAGCATTGAATACTGTTGATATCGGACTTGCCCAGCTTGCCATGCATTCACCTTATGAAACTGCTGGTGCAAAAGATACTGCATATCTTATAGAGGCTGCAAAAGTTCTCTTCTCCGGCTCGATCATTTCGACAGGCAACGGTAATTATAAATTGAATTTTTGAATTTAAGAAATAAAAACTAAACCTCAGATCCTACTTATCATAATAGCAGATCTGAGGTTTTTTATTCGCAATATTCTTATTTTTGAGGGAGAGCCGTCCAAGAATAATCTCGGGCGGCTGGAAGTATGAAAAAAGGGATTTATCATATCAAAAACAGTACTCATGAATGTGTGTTTCATGTAACTTTCGTTATTTCCTGCCTTTGATATAGATATATTATCATCTTACTGTGGAGAATCTGCGACTTACTTGTGTTCATTTGGTGAACTATATTTTTTCGCAAACTTAGGTTTTTATCTTCGGACTTCGCCTGTTACGCCGGTACTAGTTCCGCGTTCTTTGCGGAACTAGTACCGGCGTAACAGGAAATAACCTAACATATCAAATTTTCGATGTAATGATACCTTATAGTAATTAATTAAATGTTAACCAATGTAATATTTTATATCTGGCATACAATAAACATAATCCCCCGATTTTAAGGCATTTATCCGTATTCTCGATATATTATGTAACCTAAAAATAAACAAATTTCCTTTTGGTTTTAATCTATAACTTGTTTATTTTCACTTTTTTATTAACATTTCTGTAACATTTGTTGTAAACGCTTGACACAGCTATTTTCTGATTGTATTATTTGAGATGCATGATTTTGAGATATACCACCTTTTTATCTGCAAAATATGCGTATAAATATAGCATGGCAATTTTTCTTCTTTTGCCTATATATAATCACATCTTAAAATATGAAAGGGACGTTATGAAAAAGAGAGTTAACAAATTAATTGCGCTTTTCCTTACAATGTCTTTATCAGCTGCATCTCTGGTCTATGCGGATGATGTTACTGAAGCTGCCGGTACTGAAGTAAGTTCTGAAGAAAGTTCAGAATCTGCTTCAACAGAGAGTACGGAAGAGAACACAGAGGAAGAAGACGCTGTTTCCGAAAATGAAACAGAATCCACAGAAGAACCCACAGAAGAAACATCCGAAAACTCAGTTTCTGATGATACTGAGCTTACAACTGAATCAACAGACAACGAAACTGTAGATGTTGCCGCTGTTGAAGAGAGTATCGAGGAGCAGTTCCTCAATTCTGATGATCTTGTATATGATACCGATCTTACGATCAGTAATGTTGAGACAGCTGCCGTTCTTGCAGATACCGCATCTGATCTTTCAGAACTTAAAGCTGACGAAGATTATGTTTCGAATGAAGCTATGTTCACCACTGATTCAGAAGAAAGAGCTAAGGTTGTAGCTGAAGAATACGGTGCTGAATTAGAGTCATATTCAGATGGTGTTGCTACACTTAAATTTGATACTGATGTTATAGATGTATTCAATACTGCTTCAGATTCACTCAGCAGTAATGTACTTCTCCATCCTAACTACATCGCAAGCTTCGATACAGTAGATTCATCTGATAG
>JAIKZC010000289.1 GCA_024682575.1 Lachnospiraceae bacterium
CCTCGATATCTTCGATGATATTCATAATAATTACTCCCCTCTCTTTTCTTAAATTTCCCTCTTTGATTTTCCTCTTAAAAGAATATCATTTATTGAACACAATTATCTCGGACACTTTTGCCTTTAGTGTTCGATAAGTCGATTTTCCTCAAACAGATTTATAAAAAGTGTTTGATTAATCAAAAAAAGCATTGTGTATACAGGAATTTGCTGTTATTGTCTGCTTATTCGCGTACCGATAAACGGTAGCATGAAAGGGGAGACGACACCGGCGTTTAATTTCCGATTAAAGCTGTGTCAGTTATATTTATTATGAAAAAGTTTTATCCACTTACCGCTTCTCAGCTGATCCACTATCGCTGGATCCGCCAGTACCACACTCAGCAGGTGGCAGGAGTGAGCGTCGTTGCATCGCTGCAGATCCCTCTGAATTTTGATCTTTTGAAAAAATGCATCAAAATGGAGATCCAGCGCAGCGAATGCTTAAGAGTACGTTTCACTAAGCCCGATTCCGAAGGGAATATCCAGCAGTATATAGTCCTCGAGGACAATCGCGACATTCCTTTTGAAGATATGTCAAATATGACCATGGCTGAAGCTGATGACATCCTGCAGCACCGTGCCTATGAAACTCTCGACGGCGATGACAGACCTATGTTTGAAGTAAAAATGCTTAAACTGCCCGAGGGCTTTAACGGATTTTTCTTCCATGTAGATCACAGGCTTTTGGATTCCGCAGGAATGATCGTCATGATCAACGACCTTATGGAGCTCTACTGCCATTACAGTTTCGGAAGTGCTCTTCCAGAAACTCCGGCATCTTATCTGGAGGCTCTTCAGAAGGATTTAGAAAAAGTAAATAATCCAAAACGTTTTGAAAAGGATAAAGATTTCTGGAACGGAATCCTCGATAAATACGGTGAACCTCTATACAGTGATATTCAGGGCATTGATGTTTTGAAGGACAGCCGCCAGAAGCATAAAGACCACAAGCTTCGTGCAGCAGATATCGAACTCGACAATCTCCACGTGGAAGTTAAGGATTATTTCCTTGATCCCGCTGCCACAAAGAATCTGATGGATTTCTGCATGAACCAGAAAATCACCATGACAAACCTTCTTCTCCTTGGCTTAAGAACTTATCTTTCGAAGGTAAACGGCGGCCAGGAGGATATCAGCATAGAAAATTTCGTATCCAGACGTTCAACGCGTCTCCAGTGGACTTCGGGAAGCAGCCGTACAATGATGTTCCCCTGCCGTACCGTAATCTCACCGGATACAGAATTCCTCGATGCGGCATATATGGTTCAGGATATGCAGAATCAGGTATATCTGCATAATAATTATGATCCGGAGCTTATCCGCGAGGAAATGCAGAGGCGCTGGCCCATTCCTGAAAATATGACCTACGAAAGTGTTTATCTTACTTACCAGCCTATGCCGGTACATGTGCAGAATGAGCATATTTCAAAGATTCCTCAGCATTCTGTCTGGTATGCAAATGGTGCAGCCACCAAGAAGCTTTACCTCACAGTTTCACATACAGATGATAACGGAATGAAGTTTTCTTTCCATTATCAGTCAGCCCATCTCGATGAAAACGATATGGAAGTTACTTATTATTATCTTATGCGTATCCTATTTAAGGGGATCGCAGAGCCGGAAATGACCATCGGCGAGATCATGAACGAAGTCTGAGCCGGCAAAATGAAGGGAGTATATTATGAATATCGAAAAAACTTTTAAGGAACTTATTGCACAGTATTCTGATCTGAGCGCAGATGAGATCAAAAACGAGATGTCCTTTCGCGACGAGCTTGGACTCAGTTCACTTGATTTCATGGCTTTCTTAGGAGATCTTGAGGATACCTTTGATATCGAACTCGATGAAGAAATGGCTCTTCAGATCACAACAGTGGGCGAAGCCCTTAAACTTCTCGAATCCAATGGGGAGGCAGAATTATGTCACGCTTCATAAGAGATATAATCGAAGACGGCATAAGGAATAACAGTTCCAAGATCGCTGTTAAATGGCTGGTTCGCAAGGATATTTATGAGGTCACTTTTGCAGAGCTCGGAAGAGATATCAAAAAACTCAGATATGCCTTTGAAGACCTTGGCTGCAGCAGAACCCACATGGCGCTTATCGGCAAAAGCTCGCTCGAATGGATCGAGGCTTATCTTGCGATGGTTACGGGAACTCAGGTCGCAGTTCCGCTGGACTTTAATCTCCCGGATGATGACCTCACCGAACTTATCCAGAGAGCTGATATAGAAGTCCTCTTTATTGATTCTTCAAGGAAGAGCCTTATCGATAAAGTTAAAAACGAATGTCCCATGGTCAGAAATATCTGCCTTTTGGAAAGAAATCATTTTGCAGGCTCAGACTCATCAGATATCTATGTCTGCTCACTGGGCGACCTGCTGCTCAATGCCCCCGAAGATGCAAAGGATCTTCTCTGTGATCCCGAGGATATTTCAACCATCATCTATACCTCCGGAACCACTGGAAAGAGCAAGGGCGTAATGCTCAGCCAGAATAATCTTGCCGAAAATATTTTATCCGTAAAGATCGATGATAAAGAGGATGCAGTCCTTTTATCGGTACTTCCGATCCACCATGCATACTGCCTTGTCTGCGACTGGCTTAAAGGCCTTTCCATGGGTGCCACGATCGCAATAAATGATTCACTCCTGCATATGGTCAGAAATATGGGTATTTTCAAACCCGATCTGATGCTCATGGTTCCTCTCATGGTAGAAAGTATTTACAAGAGACTGCAGATGCTCGATCCTTCCATATCAAAAAAAGATGCCTATGAGAAGGTTTTTGGCGGCAGGCTTGAATATATCTTTACCGGCGGAGCCCACCTTGATCCCTTCTATATCGATGCTTTTGAGGAATACGGAATCAAGGTACTCGAGGGCTACGGAATGTCTGAATCTTCACCTGTTATCAGCATGAACGGAATGCACGAAAATAAAAAGGGATCTATCGGAAGGCCTCTTGAAAATGCCGAGATAAGTTTTGAAAATGGTGAGATACTCGTCCGTGGTACGAGTGTGATGAAGGGTTATTATAAGATGCCTGAGGAAACTGCTGAAGCTCTCCGCGGCGGATGGCTTCACACAGGCGATAAAGGATATCTTGATAAAGACGGCTATCTTTTCATAAACGGCCGTGTTAAGAATCTTATTATTTTATCCAACGGAGAAAATATCTCTCCCGAAGAAATAGAAAATAAACTCGGGCTGGAAGCCTGCATTGGGGAAATAATCATAACAGGAGAAAATAACGGGCTCAAGGCCTATATTTATCCGGATCAGGGATTTGCAGAAATAAAATCCTTAAACGAAGAGCAGATGGCTGAAGAAGTACAGAAGGTTATCGATGGATATAACCTGCATCAGCCATCCTACAAAAAGATCGTATCTTTATATATCAGGAAAACACCTTTTATAAAGAGCTCTACCCAGAAGATCCGCAGGGAAAAAGTCGCTGTCGAGCAGGAAGCCGCAAGCGTCTGATCCGAAAAAATAATATGATCTAAGAAAAATAATTCATTGTTCCGCCGGAGAACATATCCGTCAGCAGATCGGCTACTTCTTCGGCGGGAACTTCAAATCCGTCCTTGATCCATTTGTGGAGGATACCGACAACACCACCTATGGTATAGGCAATGGCAAAAGCCTTTGCCTCATGATTTTCTTTAGAATTCGGTGTACGCGGTACCACCTCGCTTATATATTTATGAAACATCGACATGGATTTACCGAGATAATGCGTCGCATTTGAGCTCGTAAATATATCTCTGAAAAATTTATTTTCCAATGCGTAATTACACATTGAAAGAAAATAAGACCTGCATAATTCCCGGCTTCCATGCGGGTGAAATGCCTTCATCATGACCGAGATATCATTTACTGTCTTATCTTCTATTTCACTTATCAAAGCCGGCATATCTTTATAGTGATTATAAAAAGTGCTCCTAACAATACCTGCCCGCTTTACAACATCGGATACGGAAATATGCCACGCATCCTTTTCCTCCAAAAGTAAGAAAAAAGCCCCTATTATCGCTTCTTCTACCACTGCATAACGCTCATCTGCTGCTGAACTTTCTGTCATTTGTCCTCTTCCTCATTAGTTGGTCGTATTGAAGTTTCAGTATCATAATTTTACTATAAAAGTTTCCTTATTCGGGGCCCACTGCATTACACGGGTCTTCATCCCCTCAACGTCTAAGACGCCGCAGGCAAATCCCTTTCTTACGAGTGATTCCGGAAGCATTTCGTCGTAGCGCTCAAATATCGGAACTTCTTTCGGAAATAAAAGTTCCATCGGATCGAGCGGCTTCGATATTTCATCATGCAAAATTTCAAAAAATTCCTCTTCACTGACTCCCATTGTAAACTGCATATAATA
>JAIKZC010000297.1 GCA_024682575.1 Lachnospiraceae bacterium
AAGAGAAACAACAGCTATAAAGAACTGTTTCAGAGCCTTTTCCGGTGAAAGCCTTGTTATCATTACAAATCCCACTGCCAGCAATAGGCATGTGTTATTAAGAAAAAATCCCGAGCTGTCCGGATAAATTATCCTGTACATTACTATTGCGACTATAAATAGTAATTCCTGTAAAATACATATTATCCAGAGATAATTTTCTCCTGTCTGGATCACTATATCTACAAACCCTGTTATATGTATGAGTGACATAAGGATTATCTGTGTTACGTAAAACCATTTCCGTACATCACTGTTTTTTAATGAAAATGCCGCAAAGCAATGCAGCGAATAAAATGCTGCAAAGATTGCGAGCATGTATCGCGAAAGTGCGATAAATACAGTATTCATGAATTAAATGTCATTCGACACCCTTTCTGAAATGTCCCCTTGTATAAGCTCCCTCAAAGGCAGAAGCTTCCCTGCCGTTAAGCAGATCAATAAAATAATCTGTTGTCTTCCTTACTTCTTCAGGCTCTTCAGTAGTAAAATTAAGCCTTACCGAAGACAGATCAAGCGAGTTTATCTTATCAATATCTTTGTGAAGTGAGAGAGGCACTGAATTATAAACGATATTATAACAATATCTGCAATCTGCAAATACCGGAAAATCCGCCTTTTTCCTGTCCGTCAACTCCATAAGATGCCCTTTTTTGATATCCTTGCCGCATTTTCTATTACTTGTAAGATAAAGACAATTAGCAGAGATCATCATTGGAACCCTTCCATAAACTATAAGTTCTGAATCCTCTGCTCCTCGCTCCTTTATTTCGTGAAAATTGAGTTCCAACGGTACGGTATCTTTATCAACTCCATCATCTGCAAGTCTCTTTCTTGCATAAGAGTTAAAGCTGTAAAGACCTGCATCTGCAATTATTTTTCCATTGAATCCGGATTGTTTAACAAATTCCAGTTCTTCATAATTTCTGATGAGAACACCATATGCCTCCATATCGATCCTTAAATTGCTATCATCTCTCAAAATATACGGCATAAGCTGTATCCATCGGCTTTTATCCACCTTTGGGCATTCATAGCTTATTATCTTCCCGACAGCTTCATTTGAAGCTAACGCCTCCGCCTGAGAGGATTTTTCACATAACACGTTTATATCCACTTAAAATCTCCTCTCTAAGCTTCTTTAATCCTTCACGTCTGATCTCATTTATGCTTTTCAAAGGAATAAAAATGTCATCATCTATATCATATACGATATTATCAAAATAAAAATCGCTGTCACCGGTCTTTTCAAGCTGCTTCCTCATATCCTCCTGTCCCACAGGTCTTTTTGAGGCTGTCTGAACCTCAGCTCCAAGGCTCTCAACAGATTTTACTCCATCTGTTATTTCCAGCCTCATGTTTTCACCCTTATGAGCATGTATTACAGCTTTTACAGGAAGCCTCAGTTTTTCCGACTTAAACTTAAGCTCATCAGAACTCTCGTAACTTCCGCGCCTCATAGTGATCATCTCATAACCATTATGCTTTGTGAAGTATCCGGTGTTTTTTCCGCTTCTGGAGTATAATTTTAACAGGGTCTCCAGATCTTTTTTATCTGCCCTGTAATTATCTTTACCATTCTTTTCAAGCATATCAAGATGCTTTCTGTAGATCGATGTTACCCCCGCAACATAATCTACAGATTTCATCCGTCCTTCGATTTTTAACGAAACTGCACCTGCGTCCACTATCTTATCAAGGAGTTCGATAGAGCATAAATCCTTCATTGAAAGAATATAATCTCCGTTTTCACCATAGGGCTGTCTGCAGGGACCAGCACATCTTCCACGATTTCCGCTTCTTCCACCCAAAAATGAAGACATAAGACACATTCCGGAATATGAATAGCACATAGCACCATGTATAAAGACTTCTATCTCTATATCCACCTTATCATGTATCTTCTTTATCTCATCAAGTGAAAGCTCTCTTGCCGGAACTATTCTCTCTGCTCCGAGGCTTTTAAGATACTCTGCACCATAAGCACCCGTGATCGCCATCTGGGTGCTCGCATGCACCGGAAGCAATGGGAAATGTTCTCTTATATAGCTTATAAGACCTATATCCTGGACTATGACACCATCAAGTCCTGCCTTATAATATGGCTCTAAATATTCCGGCAGAGCCTCCATTTCCTTTTCCTTCATCAAAGTATTAAGGGTCATATAAAGATTTCTGCCGAAAAGATGGGCATAGCCTATTGCCTCTATAAACTCTTCCTCGGTAAAATTGCCGGCATATG
>JAIKZC010000317.1 GCA_024682575.1 Lachnospiraceae bacterium
CAATGACAGTTAACGGAACAGTAACTAAGAAGAAGGCTGCGGACAGGACAGGACAGGTTATCATAAAGCTTGGTAAAAATAATAAGCTTAAGTCCGCAAAGGCGGTAGTTGTTTATCATAATGCTTCCGGTAAAGAGAAAAAGTCTCTTGTAAAATTAAAGAAATCAGACATCGAGTCTGTAAAGAGTATGGATGCTGGAACGCTTGTAAGCTTCTGCGGAAACTTTAGTGGTTCGGTCATAGTCGACTGATCTATAAACAAAATTCTATAATAGCGAACCATGATGAGAGGTCATCAAATGCCCTGTAATAGGGCGTTTGGTGGCCTTTTACTATATTTTTATTTATGATTTCGCCTGTTGCGTTGTTCGGAGTATCTGTTTCCAACGAGAGCGTCCTTCATTGGAAACAGATAAACCGAACGGCGTAACAGGCGAAATCCCGAAAAAATACATTCAAAATTTTTTAAACTTGTATAAAAAATAATGCACTTTTGATTTTTGGAAATACTAACATTCGTAAAATAATAGGACAAAATATTATGATATTTGATTTAAATTTACTCCTGTTCATATAGAATAATAGAAAATTGGAGAGGAAATTTCTTTTACAGGAGGTAGAAAGAGATGAAAAGAAAGAGAGTTATGGCGCTTTTACTGGCGTCATCACTTGTGATGAGCGGACTTCCGGCTGTTCATGCTCAGACTTTATCTGAGAATGACGCAGAAGAAGATGTCAGTTCAAGCAGAAACAGGTTAAGCACACAGTCAGATGAAGAAAAAACACTTCGCTATTTTGTGGATGCGGGTGATTATCTCCCTGATACGGTATGTGATGGAGATGAATTTGGAAGCAGAAACTCTGTTACAGACCAGGTATATGGGGAAGATGAGGAAACAGGCTATAAATGGGGAATAGTCGATAGTCTTTCGGATCCGCTTCTCAATGGGACAGGAACTGTAGGTGGTGTATATACTGATAACAGCTGGCCTTATGAATATAATACATCCAAAAAAGATACATCATCAAAAACGGACTCAAACAGATATACAAAAAATCAGTATGAAAGAGGCATAGATGTAAGATATCTGGATTATAAGTTCGAACTTGACGAAGGCGATTATAAAGTTAAAGTCATGACAGCCAATCCATGGTCGTGTTCTAATTCACCGACTCTTATACTTGATACAGAAAACAGTGATCCTGATGAGATAACAGATAAATTCAATAACGGTGAAGGCGATATTCTTACACCGGGAAGTGAAAAAACAGAAAGAGTTTCACTTTCTGAAAACGGTTCACTAATGGTATCGCTCAGAGCCAAGGGAAGTGCAAATCTTGCCATAAATCTGAACTATATTGAAATTTATGATGTTTCAGATGAGGATGTAAATGCAGTAGCTGCTGAAGACCTTGAAGGAATTAAATTTGACTCTTATGAGATAAGCAAGGATCTTACTTTGCCGACAGAGGGGACAAATGGTAGTATAATAAGCTGGGAAAGCAGTAATGAAGAGTTGATCTCTGCTAAGGGCGCTGTAAAGAGACCTGAAGCTGAAGATGGTGATACGGAAGTCACTCTTACTGCAAAGGCTGATTATGACGGAAGGGGAACGGCTGAGAAGAGCTTTGTGTTTACGGTTCTTGCAAAAAGCCAGGTTACAGATTTGAATGCATATGAGCTCGAAAATGTGGTACTTAATGATGAATTTTTTGAGGCTGCAAGAGAGTCGGACGTAGAATTTTTAAAGAAATTTGATTCAGACAGACTTTTATCAAGATTTCGCGAAACTGCCGGTCTTGATACAGACAATAAGGATCCATATAATGGCTGGGAGGACAGCTATATAGGCGGACATACAATGGGTCATTACCTCACTGCGATCGCACAGGAGGTTGCTGCGAGCGGTGATGATGAATTAAAAGAGAAACTTGAATATATTGTTGATGGATTAAAAGAATGCCAGGATGCCTTGGGAACAGGCTTTATATTTGGCTCTAAGATTGAGGATTCATCAAATGTTGAGAAACAGTTTGACATTATGGAGGGTAAATCCAGTGGAAGCAACTGGGTACCCTGGTATACGATGCATAAGATCCTCGCAGGTCTCATAGATGTCTATGAACTTACGGGAAATGAAACAGCACTTGAAGTTGCTGAGGGTCTCGGAGACTGGACATATGAAAGAACGTCTAAATGGAGCAGTTCAACCCAGGCTAAGGTTTTAAGTGTCGAATATGGCGGAATGAATGACTGCCTTTATGAACTTTACAAGATAACTAATGATGAAAAACACCTTAAGGCTGCACATGCTTTTGATGAGACATCTCTTTTTAAGGCAGTTGAATCCGGTGCAAGCAATGTACTTAACGGAAAGCATGCCAACTGCACTATTCCGAAATTCTTAGGAGCACTTAACAGATATGAAGCTGTAGGAGATGAAGAGTATCTTGAGTATGCTGAGAGCTTCTGGGATATGGTAGTAAACAGACATGCATTTATTACCGGCGGACTTAGTGATATGGAGCATTTTAAGACAGATAATTCACTTGATGCCATCCGTACCCAGTGCGATTGCGAAAGCTGCTGTGCCTATAATATGTTAAAGCTTTCAAGAAGACTTTACATGATAACCGGTGAAAACAAGTACATGGATTATTATGAGAATACTTTAAGAAATGCTATTCTCGGAGCAATAAACAGCGAGGACGGAACAACAAGCTATTTTTCACCCATGGCTACAGGATACTATAAATTCTTTGGCGAGGCTTCACCTGCAAAGAATATGTTCTGGTGCTGTACAGGCTCCGGAATGGAAGATTTTACAAAGCTTACTGACAGCATCTATTTTAATGATGAAAATGATATTTATATTGAGCAGTACATTGCATCGGAATTAAAGGATGAAAAGCTGAATACTCAGATAGACCTTGATGGGGATCCGAGAAAGAGCGAAAAATTTACAGTTAAGATAAATGCTATTGATCCTTCTAAGGCTATATCCATGGAAAGTCTTATCTTAAGGGTTCCGGACTGGGCTGCCGATGATATGACAGTTAAGCTTAACGATAAAAAATTAAGTCTTTCAGTTTCATCAAAATATCTTGTTATTGATAATGATTGGAAAGATGGAGATACTATTAGCTTTGAAATTCCTATGGAGGTAAGAGCAGTAGGTCTTCCGGATTCTGAAACCGCATTTGGATTCAAGTATGGTCCTACGGTTCTTGCTGCCAAGCTCGGAACAGAGCATATGAGCGAAACAACCTGGGCAGGAGTAAATCTTTCAGCTCCCTTATATAAGGTTGTCGGCAATGAAAATGCAAAACTAAATATTACTTATGGTGCAACAACAAAACAGATTCTTGGCACAGAAACGATCAACATTGAAGATACAACTCTTGATGATTTTATTGAAAATATCAATGATTATCTGGAGAAAGATGAATCTGCGGATGGTCTCAGATTCGTATTGAATGGTACAGATGCAGAGGATACTTTTGGAAGTTCACTGGAATTTGTTCCTTATAATGAAATAACCTCAAACAGATACGGTATTTACTGGTATTTCAGCAGCAGTGCTGAATCTGCAGGAAACAAGATCTTATCCGATAAAGAGGATGGAAGATTTGCGGCAAGTATTTTAGATTCAATCCAGCCCGGATATTCACAATACGAATCTGATGATGTCCATGAAATGGAAGAAAGCTCCAGTGCAGCAGGCAGTCTTGACGGAGTAGGAAGTACAAGATATGCAAAGAGCGGCGGATATTTTTCCTATGATATGGTAGTTGATAAGGATAAAGAATGCTCACTCCTTGTAAGATATGTGGCAGAAGATTCCGGAAAGACAATAAAGATCACAGTTGACGGAAAAGAGCTTGCAGCAGAAACTCTTAAATCCGATACAGAAGAAGCATATTTTGACAAATATTATGCTATTCCGGAAGAGATTATTAGGAATGCTTCAACTAAGACAGTAGCAGGAAAAGAATATTCAGTTGTAAGAGTCAGATTTGAGTCTGATAATGATAAAGCCAGTGCAAGGCTCGGCGGTGGTCTCTACATGACCCGCGCATATGAAACAGATGCTGAAATTACCGGAATCGATGCCGAGGATGCTAAGGTTAAGATCGATGGTAAAAATATTTCGGTAACAGTACCTGAAAATACCACAAAACTTAAGGCTTCATTTGATATATCAAATGCAAATGGTCTTCTCTATATTGATGACAGGCTTGTAAATGATTCCAAGGTACAAAAGATCGCTCTCAATGAAGAAAAGACAGTTACATCTATCAGAGTTTATGCAGAAGATCATGAGACATATGCGGATTATACTATGACAACAGTTTATGGCGATATAAATTCTGAAGACCCGGCCGAACCGGAGAAAACTGTCTCTGATGATAAAGAGACAGTTTCTGATGATGAAAAACCTAAGACAGATGATAAAGAATCTGTTTCTGATGGAGACAGCAAGAAAAATCCTGAAGATGAAAAAGAGACTGTATCAGATAATGAAGAGTCTGTATCTGACAATAAAGATGCAGTTTCTGATGATAAGGCTGTATCTGATAATGAAGCAGACCATGATAATTCGACAGATAAGGGATCAGATGCCGATAAGGCTGTAAGTGCAGATGAAATTGCAAGACAGAAGAATATGCCTTTTGATAAAAAGATCGTTGAAAAATCCATTGATGGAGTTTCGGTAAATCTGATCTATTACGGAAAGGTAGCATATATCGGAAAGAAATATCAGAGTGGAGAAGATCTGGACATAAGTCTTTCGGTTAATGGTGTTTCGATCCCATCCGAAGTCCTTAAATTTAAGATAAAAGGAAAGAAGGGCAGCGGAAATGCACTTAAAGTAAATGTAACTGGTGTAAAAGATCCTGCTTACAAATCTTTGTTCAAAAAGGCAGAGAAGCTGCTTGATTCAGAGACTATGGTCATAGAACAGTATGCAATGACCTTAAACAGTGTTGTTAGTTCGAAAAAGGCTGCATCTTCAACCGGAGAACTGATCCTTAAAGTTAAAAACGGAAAGGTAAAGAAGGCAAAAGCAGTTGCTGTTTACCATAACGCAAAGGGTAAAGAGAAAAAATCATTGATAAAGATCACAAAGAAAGATATTGAAAGCGTTAACAGCACGAACGGCAGTACAACTATTGTTTTCAAAGGAAATTTTGCTGGATCAGTAACTGTTAAATAAACAAGCAATAATAAAAAACACAGTTAATCTTTTTAATTCAGATTAACTGTGTTTTTATTTGTCTTAGATTGAATTTGCGCTGCAGCTTCCGTTAAAATCGCCTGTCAGAGTAATTGTTTTACTGTCTGAGTCATATTGTATGCTGCTCTTAGGTACTTTAACAAGACCTTTTTTCTCCTTGCCAGAGGCTGTGTGGTATATAACTATTGCCTTTGCAGTTTTTACAGATGACTTATCTTTATTCATTTTTACAAAGAGCTGTCCCGTAGTCGTTCCGCTGCTCTTTGAGTTTACAGCTGTGCCGCTTACGGTCATTGGATACTGAGTTACTGAGAAAGTCTGGCTTTTTAATGTAGATTTAAGCTGCTTCCAGATAGATTTATAGCTTGATCCTGCTATTTTCTTTATTGATACTGTAAGACTGCTGCCTGCCGCTTTTGTTCCCTTTACCTTTATCCTTAGTGCAGATGTCGGGATTTCAACTCCATCAACAGAAACACTGATTCCAAGATCCTCTGCACTTTTATAGAATTTGCCAAGATAAGGTGCATTCTCATAATATGCGATACAATAGGAAACCGAGCCTGCATTTCCGCTTACGGAATTTGCTCCATAGGGTGAATTTGAGGATATTGCCTTTTTAACAGATTCCTCTGAATCGCTGTCTGAACCTGAATTGTTGTCAGCATCAGAACTATTATTGTTGTCGGATGAAGAGTCATTGTCTGATGTTGAGTTATTATCAGATGTAGAATTATTATTGGAGTCCGACGATGAATCATTATCAGATGTTGTATTTGATCCTGAATCATTATCAGAAGTTGTATTTGATTCGGAATCATTATCCGATTCAGAATCTGAACTACTGTCTGAGTCAGAATATATTGCAGACGCAACATTGACGCATCCGGTTATTGAACGGGACGAATAGCTATAAGTTACTCCGTCACTTGTATCAAGAATTCTATTTATTACAGTATCAGCCCTTGTTGAGCTGTTGTCATTCAATAGGCTTGTTTTTGAAGAAAGAACAAGTGCAGCAACACCGGCTACAACAGGGGAAGCCATAGAAGTTCCACTCATATTGCCATAAGCAGATGTTGAACTAGCATAAGTAGAGTAAATATTACTGCCGGGGGCGGCTATATCAACACTATCCCCATAGTTTGAACTGGAGGACAGCTTGTCGCTGGATGTAATATTTGCAACGGATATTACATGGTCACATGCAGCCGGATAAAATTTGGTATTCTTTCCGCTGTTTCCGGCAGAACTAACCATAACAATACCTTTAGCATAGGCAGTATTAACAGCTGTTTGTACTGAAGAAATAAATGTATTGTCTGTAGTGTCTGTAGCAACACTCATATTTATTACATCGGCTCCATTGTCGACAGCATAGTCAAGTCCGCTAAATAAAGCGCTGGAATAAATTGATCCATTGGAATCTGATAATTTTATAAGCATCAGATCAGCTTTTGGCGCAACACCACATCCGCCTTTATTATTTAAGGATGCTGCGACAATACCTGCAACGTGTGTTCCATGGCTTTGGTCATCGGTGCTGCCGCTTATGGGTGAAACATCAGTAGTTCCATCATAAGCATTATAAGTATCAACTATATTATCAGTCAGATCTTCATGTGAAGTGAGAAAACCATTATCCAATATCGCAACTTTAACGCCTTCGCCGTAAATATTGTTATCCCAGGCTGTGGAACTTGATATTTTTTCATGATGCCATTGAGTAGAGGCATCGGAATAGTCAGACTCAGTTTCAAGGTCTGTGTCGGTAAGTTCGAGGATAATATTTGCCTGAAGGGGAGCCTTAAAATTTCCTGACTGCGATGCTTCAGATATTACTTTATCGATACTTTCATCAAAGTCAACGACGGCTATACCATGTTCAAAAGATTTAAGTTCTCCGCCATAGGATTCTGCGATCTTAGAGGCATCGGAATCATTTTCTGCTGTAAAGTATGCCTGTTTTTCGGCATAATCTACTCCTTCTTTATGTTCATCAAGGTATTCCTTCTGATCTTCAAGTATTTCCTTTACCTCTTCATGGCTGTACTCCGTTTGGAAAATATTGCTTTTTTCGGATTCTGAGCTATATTCATGAACTTCAGATTCATCAATTGTGGATATATCGTTTGCTTCTGATGCATAGGTCAGAACAGATACTGATAAGATTGAAAAAGCAGTTATCACAGAAATCTTTTTGCTTATGTCTATAAAAAATCGGCTTCTAAATTTCATACTCTGCCTCCATGTGTTTATATCGCTTTTAGGATAATATATAGATTTTTGATGCAAAGCCTCAAAAATCCCTCAAACAAGCCATTTATATGTGGCTGTGCCACGGGCTTGTTTGCCACTTGTTTTACTTTATCATACGGAACCCGCAGTAAATGCGGATTCCTGCAATGAAGTGACAAAAACATATACGATATAGCTTAATCTGAATTAGGTGTATACAAATCTTTTTATTTATAGTTTAAAACTTAATATTTGCGAAAGCAAGCAATTATTATAATGTTTGAAATAAAATAATAAATTTGTTGACAGTTCAACAAATTGGTTATATACTGATGCAAGATAGTTGTTGATGAATCAACAAATTTTCTGTGGGGTGTTTTTGGTGATTAACAAATACGAAGATTTTACAGAAATGGTTATGACAAGCTACAGAGCCATTCAAAAAATTAAGAGTTCCGGAATGAAAAAAATAGGATTGAGAGCAGGAGATGTTAATTGTATTTATTATCTCTCAAAGTATCCGGAAGGGCTTTCCAATGTGCAGCTTTCGGAATTATCCGGAAATGATAAGGCGGCAATTTCGCGATCCTGTAATTTCCTTGTTTTGAAGGGATTTGTTGAAATGGCTGCAGAGGACGACCAGAAAAAATATGGCCGTAGATATGTTTTGACAGAAAAAGGAAGGGAGGCAGCCGAAAGGATCAATCAGAAGGTTGAGCTTGTTGTTAATGAAGTCGAAAAGGACGTAAACATTGATGAAGGAAGAATTTTTTACGAAACTTTCAGAACTATTGCGAATAAGCTTGAAGAATTGAGTGAGAATTATGATCAGTTTTGAAAATTGTTTGGAAACTGATAACTAAAGGGTTTTATTTTTATAAAGGAGAAAAGAAAAAATCATGAATCTTGAGAACACAAGGACTATGAGAGACCTGCTCAGAAATGCAGGAGAGGAATATGCTGACAGAGTATTTTTAAGATTTGAATATGATGATAATGTATTTGATACAAAATATTCAGATTACATCGAGGGTTGTGAAGCAGTTGGTGCATGGGCAGAGAATGAAGCTAAAGAGAAGGGACATCAGCTTCATATTGCCGCATTCGGTTCACCCAGTCAGGCATTCCTTACAGCTGTTTTTGGCGCTATGATAAGCGGTAATGTCATTGTTCCGCTTGATGTTCAGCTTGGTATCGATGCACTTGCAGATACTCTTGACCGCGCTGATATTGATACGATCTTTTATGACACAGAGCATACTGATCTTGTATTATCTGCAGCAAAAAAGGCCGGTGTTGAAAGCAGCTTTATGCTTCAGGCCGACAGAGGTCATTTTCCAAGCCTTGGTGATATTTATGCTGACTTTGGCGGAAAAAAATGTGAATCCGAGATTGATGACAACTCACTCGCAATGATCCTCTTTACATCCGGAACAACCGGTAAGAGCAAGGGAGTTATGCTTTCCCATAGAAATCTTATAGATAATACTTTCTGTTCTGAGGGCAGTATAGGAAAAGGAATGGAAGCTAACGAACCAAACAATATTCTTTCAGTTCTTCCGCTTCACCATGTTTTCTGCTTAAACAGTGATGTTTTTCTTTCGCTTAAACAGGGCTGGACTATCTGTCTTAACGGCGATCTAAAGCAGATAGTTAAACATCTGACCCTTTTTAATCCTGTACGTATGTGTACTGTACCTGCTATTTCAAAGGCTCTTATGAACCGCATCAAGCTTGCAGAGGAACAGAATCCGGATAAATCAACTGATGATATTGTAAAAGAGGTTCTTGGTACTAAGCTTGTACGTATAACATCCGGCGGAGGATATTTGCCTCCTGAACTTGCAGAGGAATACAGAAAACGTGGCATTGAGATCGGTCAGGGTTATGGAATGAGTGAATGTTCTCCTAAAATATCCACTCCTGATTATGACAGACCGGATAAGGCAGCTTCAATAGGTAAGCCTGTTGATCGCTGTGAAGTAAAAATTGTTGACGGAGAGATTGTTGTTAAGAGCCCTTCAGTTATGCTCGGTTATTACAAAGATCCTGAAGAAACTGCTAAAACCATTGATGAAGATGGCTGGCTGCACACTGGTGACCTTGGATATATAGATGATGAAGGATTTCTTTACCTTACAGGACGTAAAAAGAACCTTATAATTCTCTCCAATGGTGAAAATGTTGCACCTGAGCTTATCGAGAATATGTTCGCAGGCGTTGATCTGGTTCAGGAAATTGTGGTTTATGGAAGCGGAGACATAATTGCTGCAGAAATCTATCCTAATTTCCCCTGGGCAAGAGAATTTGAAATTAAGGATATAAATAAAGCTCTTAATAAGGAAATTAAAAAAGTCAATGAGAAGCTTGCAAGTTACCAGCGTATCATGCAGGTTCGTGTACGTCAGAAGCCTTTTCCTAAAACTTCATCAAATAAGATAAGTCGTGTTAAGTATTTTGAGGAGAGAGAAAACGAGAAGGAAACTCTTGAAAATATGCATCTTCCGGAGTCTGATCTTCAGCAGACTATTTATGACTGTATTGTATCAGCCATCGGTCATAGAAAATTCGGTATAGATATGAATATTTTCGAAAATGGTCTGGATTCCATGGGTTCGGTAATGCTTTTGTCTGACCTTTTTGAAAAGCTTAATTTCCAGCTCACACTTTCTGAGCTTATGGATAATCCTACTGTTCGTAAGCTGGAAGCACTTTACTGGGAAAAGGAAAATGTAGAGAGTATAGATTATTCAAAGAGACCTGTTTATAATCTTACTTCACTCCAGATGTATTTCTGCTATATGATCAGGGGTAATTCAACCGGAAATATGGCATATCTTTTCAAAATCGGCAGCGGGGTCGATCTGAGAAGACTTAAGTATGCCGCAGAGCAGGTATTTGAGATCCATCCTGAGCTTAAATGTATCATACAGCCCGGTGAAAACGGTATTCTTCAGAATTTCCGTGATGATGAGAGACATATAGAGATCCCGATCATTACTATTTCAGATAAGGGCTGGGAAATAGAGAAGAATAAGGTTCTCAGATACTTTAATTACGGCGAAGGAGAAGAGCTTTTCCATTCAGCTATTTATCAGACTGACAGTGCAAATTATTTCCTTTTTGATCTGTCACATGCTATCGGCGATGGTACAGGAATGCATATGATCTTTGACGATATCAATGCTGTATACTCCGGAGAAGAGCTTCCCAGAGAAGAGTATACATATTATGAATATCTTCTTGACTGGTTTGAAATGGTCAAAAAGGGCATAATCACAAAGAATCAGGATTATTATAAGGAGCTTGCCGGAGGATACAGATATAAGAGAAATATTCTTACAAGACCTGATGAGTATGATCTTGAGCATTCTCATAATGCAGTTATCCGCCAGCCTTTCAGCTCTATTACAAGGGATAATGTACTTGGTTTCTGTAAAAAGACCGGTGCATCTGAGAATGTATTTTTCCTGACTGCATTCCAGTATTGTATAAAGATATTCTCAAACCAGACGGATGTAATGGCCACAAGTATCCACAGCGGACGTACAGACAGCCGTTGGAACAGGATCTGCGGACCTTTATTTAAGAATTATATCTACCGATATGATATGATCCCGCATGAGACTGTACCGGAACTCTTAAAGCGTATGAGCAGTCAGATACTTGACTCAATGAAATCGCTCGCTGATTGTCTGCACTATGGAGAATTCTTCATTCAGTATCAGGGTGACTTGCTTCAGGTTGATAGAATAGGTGATGCCCCGGCTGAAATAGTTCATGTACAGCTTGATTCACTTCCTTTCCACTTGATGGTTCATCAGAAGGGTCAGGGATACTTCTATGAACTCAGATACTGGGAGAATCGATTCGACAGAAAACAGCTGGAAATCTTTATGGCAGCAATGGAATCTGTTATGCTTGCTATGTTTGAGGAACCTTCTGTACGCAGACTTGCAAAGCATCTTCCTGCTCATCTTTATCCGAAGCACAGCTATATCAGCGGTAAAAAGCTTAATGAGCTTGCAGGATTTGAGCTTGTGGATAAGCAGTTTGAAGATAAGGATATTAAATATTATGTTCTGGATGCCCGATATCTTAAGAAACCTTACGGTGCCTGGGGTGAGCTTTTGATCATGGATACACCTGTTAAGAGCGCCAAGGACAGTGTTACTTATCCTTATGGTGATGGAATCTTATATGATACCGGCATCACTGCAAGAATCCTTCCTGATGGACAGCTTGATTTCCTTGAAAATTCCGGAAGAACTATTCTCTGGGAGTCTGCAAAGGGTACACTTTTCCCGGATCTTGGAGCAATTGAGAGAGTTCTCAAGAAACAGGACGGTGTAAAAGATGCAGAGGCATGGCTCAGCTATTGTGAACAGAACACGATGAAGATAAGCGTCGAGATCAGTAAAGATAAGGATCTTAATGAGGACGTTCTGAAAGAAGCTGTAAAGGAAGAAGTTGGAGAAAACTTCGTACCTGAGATCATTCTTTATAAGGAATAAATTTTAAGTTATTTGTAAAAGCCCCTAAGCATTTCATATCTGCTTAAGGGCTTTTATTTTATTTGGCTAAATCACTATGGAGTTTTGAAGCAAGAAGTTCTGT
This sequence comes from Lachnospiraceae bacterium, assembly GCA_024682575.1. Classification (GTDB taxonomy): domain Bacteria; phylum Bacillota; class Clostridia; order Lachnospirales; family Lachnospiraceae; genus NK4A144. Next base: position 12,096 of record JAIKZC010000317.1, read on the forward strand.
GAGACCATCGGTCTGGGTAGGAAATGCCCAAATGGTTCCCATGACTTTCTCCATTGTCATTTTTTCATTAATGATCACTGCAAGGATATTTATCATTTCTGCTGCAAGATCACCATATAGCTCAGCACCAACAAGATAATTATCTTTATCTAAAACTACAGTGGCTTCCGCATCTGTTTCATTTCTGTATTCGAATGCAAGCATTTTGCCGTATTCAATTTTTTCGGTGTGATAAGCAGCAGGATCCTTCAGAGCCTGATTTACAGATACACCGACGGACGCAATCCTTGGAAGAGTAAATACAACGTTAGGTACAGAGGGATATTTGATAGGTGCAGGATTTCCGAGTATTGCAAAAGCAATATAGTTGGATTCGAAAGTTGCGGTTGGAGTCAATTTGGGAATCATTTTGTCCACTACATCGCCGCTTGCATATATATTGGCAATATTAGTTCTCATATGATCATCTACTTTGAT
>JAIKZC010000370.1 GCA_024682575.1 Lachnospiraceae bacterium
CCAGAAAGATGATGGGCATTGAGTCCTGCGGTATGCTGCTTTCAGCAGTTAATAACCTCAAGGATTCAGAGGATGAGGAACTTCACCTTCTTATGGTTGATAACCACATCTCGGCTGGTGCAAAGTTGTATTAATAAGCACAAATTTCTGCAACAAAATAATTGGCTTTGAGTGAAAAAGTTGAGAAAATGCAACAATTTTACAACAAAACCTCTTTCAAAGTCACTTTGTAACAGCGCGTGTCAATTTTATTACAGAATCTAATATAGTTAAAAGACTACTCAAAAAGGAGTCGCTTTTCTTAAAAAACAAATTTAAGAGGAGCGACTCTTTTTTACGTTTAAAAACGCGCTATTACATTTTCATAAAAACTTAAAGGAGGAAAAAATTTATGGATTTTAGAAAAGATGATTATTACAGCATTGAAGGTCGAAAAGAAATAAGAGAAGAATCCAGGAAACTAAGAAAAAAATTTCTCAGGTATAAGGAAGCGGAGATCGTTTACAGCATTCAGCATAAGAAACTACTTGAACTGGCTGATGATGCAGGAGCACTATACAGGATTGATGGGTATGTATTGATCAATAGAGATATTTTTGATGCTTATCTGGAGCAATTCAGACAGCCGGCAAAATCTAAATCTAAAGCAGCCTTAAATATCAAAAGGAGAAGAAAGCAATGAGTGGAATGATATGGATGTTTTCAGAATGGCTGGATGACATAGATTTAACTTTTGCTCAACGTTCATTCATCACATATAAGGAAGGCTGTGAATATTATGGACTAACGGAAAAGGTAATGACCCGACTTGCCAAAGAAGCAGGAGCTGTTTATAAGCTTGGGCGGAGATTTGTTCGTATCAGAAGAGATCTGCTGGAAGAATATCTACGTGAATTGTACAGGGAGGAACTAACTAATGAGAGCAAGAATAGATTATCAGGATGTGATGATGTATATACAGGAACAGGAAAAGGAGAATCGAAGACTTGCAAAGAAGAAGGCAAAGGATGAAGAAATAACAAGTCAGGCACGTAAGGTTATGGAGACGCGTAAAAAGGTACATAGTAAATATATGAGATTGCGTGAAGCAAAAGTATATTACTGCCTTGGAGCAAATACCATACAGCGTTTAGCAAAGGAAGCAAAAGCAACAATACGTATTGGCAGATGTGTATTGATCGATACGGAGATCTTGGAAAAATATATTGATTCTTTTCGTGAGGATTAAAAGGAGGGTTGAATATGTGTAAGGTTATTGCAATTGCAAATCAAAAAGGTGGTGTCGGTAAGACTACATCTGTTATGAATCTTGGTGCAGGATTAGCATCTTCCGGAAAAAGAGTTTTGATGATCGATCTCGATCCTCAGGCATCTCTTACATTGAGTATGGGATATCGGGAGCCGGATCGCCTGGAAGCTTCGGTAACTGATGTTATTTCAAAAGTTGTAAATGATGAGGAAATATCAGAGGAGCTTGGAATAATCCATATATCGGAGAATCTTGATCTTTTACCTTCAAATATTGAATTATCCGCTGTTGAGGTATCGATGGTAAATGCAATGAGCAGGGAACTGGTACTTAGGAGCTATATAGAGAGTGTCAGGGCAAAGTATGCGTTTTGCTTAATTGATTGCATGCCTTCACTTGGAATACTTACAGTTAATGCATTGGCTTGTGCAGATAGTGTTTTGATACCGGTCCAGGCAGCATATCTTCCGGTAAAAGGTTTGCAGCAGTTGATCAAAACAATTTACACAGTAAAGAGAAGACTTAACAGCAAATTAGAGATAGAAGGCATTCTGTTCACGATGGTAGACCGCAGAACAGTATATGCAAAAGAGATAGTTGAGGAAGTTAATGCGGTATATGGTAAGACAATTTCAGTATTTCAGATTGAGATACCGGTTTCTGTAAAAGCATCAGAAATCAGTATGGTCGCCAAAAATATATATGAGTATGATCCGAAAGGTAAAGCAGCTGCAGCATATACAGAATTAACAAAGGAGGTATTAAGTCATGGCTGTTAAGAGAGAGAAGGTACATTTTGAAACTGTAGAAGAATTGCTTGGTGCTCCAATTGAGAAAGATGCTACGAATGAGATCCGTATAGATCAGATCTTCCCATTTGTAAATCACCCGTTCAAGGTTGTTGATGATGATAAAATGGATGATTTAGTTCAAAGCATAAAGGATAATGGTGTAATTGTTCCTGTACTAGTGAGACCAGATGATGAGGGAACTTATGAAATGATATCAGGACATAGAAGAATGCATGCGGCTAAGAGGGCAGGACTGACTACGATACCGGCAATTATTAAGCCTATGACAGATGATGAATCGACGATAGCTATGGTTGACGCAAATATGCAGAGGGAAGAGATTCTACCAAGTGAAAGAGCATTTTCATTAAAGATGAAAATGGATGCTATGAGAAGACAGGGGGCAAGAACGGATCTTGATAGTACTTCCGATACTGAGTATCGGAGGATAAATACTGCAGAGCAGATAGGAAATGAATGTGGCTTAAAACAAGCGCAAGTTAGAAGATATGTGAGACTGACAGAACTTATACCGGAATTTTTAGATATGGTTGATAATCATAGAATTCCAATAGTAACAGCTGTAGATCTTGCATCTATCGATAAAGAGACTCAGATGTGTCTTTTTAATTATTTTAAGGAAATGGGAACCTTACAAAAGGAGCAGATACAAGCCATAAAAGAGCAGGATAATCTGGAAAATCTGACCCAATATACTATAAATCAGCTTTTGAATGCAGCAATGCCAAAACCAAAGGACTCCGGTAGAGTGAATTTTAGTAAGAGTAGGCTGGATAAGTATTTTCCGGATAGTTATTCATCAAGAAAGCGTGAAGAGATCATTATTTCATTACTGGAAAAATGGAAGGAGGAAAATGGAGATGTTTGATTACATTGATAAAACACAATCAGATCAGTTTAATTTTATCAGGATTCCAAGAGCTTTATTTACAGAAGGTTATTTTTCTAATTTGTCTGTTCAAGCTAAGGTGATGTATGGAATATTGATAGATCGGATGTCGATAGCGTTTGACAAGCAATGGATGGATAACGAAGGCAGAGTTTATATCATTTATCCTGTAGAAGAGATGCAGGAGGATATTAATTTTTCAAAGCGTAAGCTCATGGATTATCTTTCTGAACTTGAAAATGTAGGTCTTATTGTAAGAAAGAAACAGGGAAATGGAAAACCTAATTGTATATATGTTAAGAATTTTGTTCTTGGATAAGCAAGTCAGAAGTGCAGAATCTGCACTTCTGATAATAACAAAAGAGAGGTGAATGTATATGGATGATTCCATAGAATTTAAATTTTTTACCGGTACTGAGTCAGAAATGCTTACCTTTTACAGATTACCGAAACTGTTGATAACAAATAATTTCTTCAGAAAGTTATCGAATGATTCTAAACTTCTTTACGGTCTGATGTTA
>JAIKZC010000381.1 GCA_024682575.1 Lachnospiraceae bacterium
TATTATTTTGGTTGATGATGAGGCAGAAGTTAGAGACAGCATGGCAGAGGGAGTTAACTGGGAAAAACTTGGGTTTAAGGTTTCCGGTGTAGCAAGAAATGGTATTGAAGCCTGGGAATTGATAGAGGAAGAGGCTCCCGACCTGGTCATGACTGATATAAGGATGCCATATATGGATGGTTTGGAACTTACAGCAAAGATGAGAGAAAAATATGATGATATTAAGATCATCATTTTCTCCGGCTTTGATGATTTCAGCTACGCTAAAGAAGCTATAAAGTATAAAGTTGAAAATTATATCATGAAGCCGATAAATTCCAGAGAACTTGAAGAATCTATGGCAGAGGTGAAAAAACGCCTGGACAGGGAGAGAGACAGCGAAAGAAATTTCGCAGAACTTAAGGAAAAATATGACAGGAGCAGACCAAGAATCCTTGAAAGTGTGCTTCATCAGGTTATCAGAGGGCAGATAACGGATGAGGTAAAACAGCAGCTATATGATAATCATCCGAAATTTTTAGCCGAGGGAAGCTGGATAGTTGCAGTCGCTGAGATGCGACATCATGATAAAAGAGCTGAATGGGAAGATATTGCATATAAGGCAATAGATGAAGAACTTCATGAAAAATATGGAGCAGCTATTGTTATAGAAAACAGGAAAGTTGACATAATATTTGGAAACATCGATTCAGAAGAGACTATAAGGATATGCGAAAATCTTGCCAGAAACCTTAAACATCAGCTGAATGTTGATATTGTCTGTGGAATAGGTTCTAAAGTAGATATGCTCTCTGATATCAGAAGATCCTTTAATGAAGCCTGTATAGCTCTGAATAAAATGACAGAAGAAAGGACAGCTGTATATTACGTTGATATAGTTGCGGATGAAAAAATACAGATAAACAGTCTTTCTCAAAATGCACTTAAATATATAAAGGAAAATTATAGGGATCCTGAACTTTCGGTGGAAACTGTAGCTGATAATATCGGATTCAGTCACAGTTATTTTTCGAGCGTATTTAAGAAAGAGATGGGAGAAGCCTGTTCTAATGTGATCAACAGGATAAGAATGAAGGAAGCGGCACGACTTCTTAAGGAAACGGATTACAAGACATATGTTATTGCAAAAGACACTGGTTTCGCAGATGTAGCCTACTTCAGCTATGCATTTAAGCGTTATTATGGGGTATCACCTACAAAATACAGGCAGAGATAAAATGGGGAATTTGTTAAGGATATTTTCTAAAAAAAAGGTCAGAGAACAAAGCTTCAGAAAAATGGTTTACATGATATTTATACTATCGGCAATTCTGGAGTTTGTTTTTCTGAACTTTTTTTGGATTGTAAATCATAATAAACAGTATGATCGCTCAGTGCGTGAGAAGCAGGAAATACTGCTGGATACAGGTGCCGGCAGACTCGAAGATTATATCAGCAGACTTATAAATATTACAGATAATGTATATTTCAATATTCTGAAAGACGATTTTACGAATAAAGAAGAAAAGAAGATACTCTTCAATTACGCCTATAACTCAAACAGCAGATTTATAATCGATATGGCCTATTTTGACATGTCCGGAAAGCCTGTTATGACAGCTCCTGAAATGAAATTAAAGGACAAGACGGATGTTCGGGATGAGGAATGGTTTAAGGCAGCGGTAAGTGATCCGGAAAATATAGCTTTTTCTGAACCAATTGTTGAAAATCTATATAAAAATTACTTTTCTGGATATGAATGGGTACTTCCGGTAAGCCGCTATGTAGAAATTTCAACCGGAAGAGAAAAATTTGAAGGCGTGATACTCGTAAATTTTGATTTTCGTGAACTTTCGAGAATGTGTAAGGAACTAAGTGATTCATCACTCGAATATGTTTACCTCATGAATGATGAAGGAAAAATACTTTCACATGCTTATCAGAATAGATATGATGAAGGATTTAAGCCTGAAAATAATGAGGAGCTGGCAGGTCGAAGAGACGGAAGCTATAAAATACCATTTCTTGGACAGAACAATATTTATTCGATCAGAACTATAGGATATACCGGCTGGAGGCTTGTGGCTGTCTATTCATCATATGCAAACAAGGAAAATATGACAAAATGGGGTATCCAGTTCCTGTTTATGATATCGGTATTTATGATAGTGATATTGAAATTCAGTGAATTTATATCAGGAATGGTGTCGAAACCCATAGGAGAACTGGAAAAAGATGTGAGAGAATTGGCCGTAGGAAGACTGGATACGGAGATCAAAGTATACGGAAGTACAGAGGTCAGATCACTTGCGAGAAGTGTCAGCAGGCTGGTCAATCGTATAAAGTTTTTAATGGAAGAGGTCAGACGCGAACAGAAACTAAAGAGAAAGAGCGAAATGGACAGTTTGCAGTCCCAGATAAATCCCCACTTTTTATATAATACCCTGGATGTTATAACCTGGATGATAGAAAAGGGAAGGAATAGTGAAGCAACAGAGATAGTAACTGCGTTGGCAAGACTTTTCAGGATAAGTATCAGCAAGGGAAAAAATGTCATAAGGGTAGAGGATGAGATAGAACATGTCAGGAATTATCTCCTGATACAGTCAAGACGTTATCGTGATCAGTTCAGTTACAGTATAGAAATTGAAGAGGATGTAAAGAACCTCTCGACAGTAAAGCTTATAGTACAGCCGATTGTTGAGAATGCAATCTATCACGCCATGGAATTTATGGAGGATGAAGGAGAAATGGCTATAAGAGCGTATCGAAAGGGTGAAGAGCTGTATATAACTGTACGTGATAACGGTATGGGAATGACCGAAGAGCAGCAGCGATCACTGCTTAATAAGCCTGCAGAATCAAAACGTGGAAATGGAATAGGTATATATAATGTCAATGAGAGGATCAGGCTCTATTTTGGAAAAGAATATGGGGTTGTTATCAGATCGGAACCGGATGAGGGTACAGAAGTGATACTTCATATTCCTTCCCTTATAACCAACACCGGCTTCATCCACTATCATAATAAACATTAATATCAAAGCTGTAAGGATAAAAAAATTAATTAGCATCTTTTGCCGTATATTCATTCTTT
>JAIKZC010000382.1 GCA_024682575.1 Lachnospiraceae bacterium
TGTAATTTCCTCAATTTTTCTGTAATATTCTAACAGCCTTTTTTTTCTGTGTTTCAGAATCGGTTTTATCTGGCTCAACAATATGTTGCGTTTAGTTTGAAATAAAATCATAAAAATGAACTATTCTCTGTGACTGGTTGAGTTCATTTGCTTTTATTTGTTGTTGAGGTTACACTATATATATAATTAGACGAAGTCAACGGTAAGAAAATTATGGAGGTATATGATTATGAATGGTCAGACGATGAACTATAAAAACTATTATAACATCGTTAACAACACCCCAGGACCAACTCCTTTTTCAGAACTTCCCAAAATACGGATAGATTTTAGGGCAATTGTAGATTATGCACGCAAACACAATCTGCATCCTAATGATTTATCCATGGAAGAAAGAGAAAAATTTATAATTCGTTAGTTAACATTAGGAACAATTGATAGAACCCTGTCTTTCCAATCGGAAAGGCAGGGTTTCTTTTTTTATTTTAAATCCATCAGCTTTCTGCAATATTCTTCAAGTCTTGCCTTTTTCTACAAGTGTTGCATTTACCTTAAAAATTAACCTGATTATTTATATTTGGTTAGAAAGGACAGAAAAAATATTACAGATGGAGAATTGTGAAAATATAGAAAAAATAGGTTACGTGAATAGTGCAGAGCAGGAAAATAAAAAAACACCTGCTGAAATTTCCGGAATTAAACTTGCTGAAATCCGAAAAAAGAAAGGATATTCCGTGAAAATACTGTCAAGAATATCGGGGATTAAAGAAAATACAATAAATAAAATGGAAGCTGGCATTATAGATCTGAATCACAGACCTTGCGATGAGGTAGTTCAGCTAGTATTTGCTTTAGGCAAAGGTTGTCATATGGAGGATCTGCTTACCATTAAGAAATTTGACGTTAATGCTTATGAAGAAGAGCAAAGACAGAAGAAAATTGAAAATATAAAACTTATGAAAAGAGAACAACCTGATAAATATGCAATATTGCAGAAAGAAAAGGCTAAGAAAAAGCAGGAGATTAATGACAAAACCATCAGGATTGCCGAGAAAAAAAAACTTATAAAGCAAAATTATGAAGCCAAGCTATTTAAGCTTTGCGAAGAGGAGAAAAAATTAGCAGAAAAATCACAAGAGGAATTCTTTGAATTATTTGACGTGTAAGAAAAATTGCAAGACTTGTGATCTGGTAAAGACTATAATATATTTGTTCGGCCAGTTGTATTCTTAATGGGAAAAATATATTTTATAGATAGTGAAAATGTTGGTGATAGCTGGATTTCGTTGCTTAATACTATTGCAGATGAAGATGAGATTCTTGTTTTTTATACGGACAACAGCCCGCGCGTAAATTATAGGAATGTTATAAAACTTATAAATTCAGCAAAAAAAGCTGAGTTCATCGAATGCTGCGAGGGTAATAATGCTCTGGACTTCCAGTTATCTACGGAACTGGGCTTTCGCATTCATGATATGGCTGACAGTGAGTTTGTTATCGTTTCTGATGATACAGGATATGATGCTGTTATCAAATATTGGAAAAAGAAAAACATTCCTGTCAAACGTATCAAAAAAAATGAATGTGATCCTAATAAAGTATCGTCAGAACTTGATCTTTTGGATGGAAGTGTTCTCAGCAGCATGACTATTTCTTCCAATCCCAAAACTGCTTCATGTGCGGATGATACAAAAGCTAAAGAAATACTCTATATAATAGGAAAAGATAACCTGCAGATGCTCCATGAATCTCTTAAACTGATCTATGGAGATAAGAAGGGCAAAAGCTATTATAATGCTTTCAAAACAGATTCTGCTTACACAAATTTCATAGCAAAGCATGACACGCTTAGTCTTGCAAACAAGCAGGAGCTTTATTGTTCAATAGTATTTGACAAATATCAGCCTAAAATGAATATGCCGGAGGACTTTCCGGAGTTTACGGCATCTGCATGGAAGAAGAAGAAAAATCTCAATTCTCTTAAGGCTTCCTTACAGGGAAAGTATGGTAAGGATATGAGCGATAAATACTATTCTATAATAAAGAGCCATGTAAAAATATTAGATAAAATAAAGTAAAGGAGTTACTGGCCGAACGCTCCTAAAGGAGAACGTGCAACTAGTTAAATATACTACCTTTTAGTATTTGTAAGCGTAATTGAGACGACATAACTGATCTAATTAATTGATATAAATCTTGAGGGCGTTGAAGAAAAAGATATAATGATAACATTGGTTATGAATTTACTGAAGATGTAGGCAATTCAAAATTTGCAGCAACGCCTTAACAGGCTATAATAAAAAAATCCAATCCCTTAAATGAGTCTGTGAAAGTTTTTCTGTAAATGAGATATCCTAAGATAATTATGAGCTGAATGGTGGTTAAATATCCATTGTTCAGCTCGTTTTGACTATATATAATTCCGTGAATTTCGTCAAGCGTTATGCTAGAATGAATGCATATTATATTACAGTAGGATAATAGGCTTACAAATATATTAACAATCTGCATAATTTCTGCATAATGATGCACATTAAGGAATATTTTTTACTTCTAAAAAGCCATGAGGCACAATTATGGGCTTACGCCTGAACAGCAAAAAGGTTAAAATATGGATGTTTACTACAGTCTCAAAGTTTTTGTGAATAGGAGGGAAAATGAGAAAGAAACTGGCTTTGGCAACGATTATGATGACGACTGTTTTGGTATTTACAGCATGTGCTTCATCTGGGAGCGCTGTAAAGAG
>JAIKZC010000388.1 GCA_024682575.1 Lachnospiraceae bacterium
GAGAATGCACCTGCCAGTACACAGCGTCTCTCACGGGCGAAGTTTCTTGCGGTAGTTGTTCCTTCGCCGGTAGGAGTCGCTATTGTAAAGGTAGTAGGTCCTTCTGCACCAAAGCCGATTCCGGCATAGGTGGGAGCATTCTTTACGAAAATTGATGTCTGGAGAAGCCTTGCAGCTTTGTTGAGTCTGTCAACATTCTCGGAGTGCATTGAAGCTGTATGATGAAGCCCGTTTTCAAGCTCCAGCGCGATCTTTAATGCACATTCGAAATCAGGAACCCTGATTATAGGAATGATAGGCATGAGCATTTCGATCTTGGCAAAAGGATCTTTTTCTGTAGACTCAACAACAATAAGTCTCGGCTCTCCGCTGAAGGCAACTCCTGCATCAGTCAGGATTTTTACGGCACTTCTTCCAACATAGGATTTGTTTGGTGTTTGTTTAGGAGTAACTGTGAGAGCCTCGAGCTTTCTGATATCTTCCGGATTGGTAATATATACAGCACCGTTCTGCTGCATATTGTAAATAAGGAAATCAGCGATAGAAGAAACTGCAACGATATTTTTCTCTGCGATGCAGGGAACGTTGTTATCGAAGGATGCTCCGTTAACGATATCTTTTGCAGCCTTTACTATATCTGCTGTTTCATCGACGATCGTAGGAGGGTTACCGGCGCCGGCACCAAGTGTCTTTTTGCCGGATCTCATAGCCTGGTCAACGACACCCGGACCACCTGTTACAACGAGCATGTTGATACCGGGGTGTGTCATCATTTCCTGAGCTGCGTCGATGGAAGGATTCTTTATTGTAACGATAAGGTTATCGATTCCGCTGGCTTCACTTACGATCTTATTCATAAGGCCGATAAGCCACTGTGAAGTCTCTTTTGCACCCGGATGGGGTGAGAAATAAATAGCGTTGCCGGCTGCGATCATTCCGATAGAATTGCAGATGATCGTCTCTGTCGGGTTTGTTGAAGGGCAGATAGCACCGATAACTCCGTAAGGGCAGTACTCGTAAAGAGTCATTCCGCCATCACCTGTAAGTACCTGGGTTGCGGCATTTAAGTCCTCAACGCCGGGGGTATTTTCGAGGGCGATCCTGTTCTTTAATTCCTTATCATGAATATTGCCCATTTTTGTTTCGTTTACAGCTCTTTCAGCCATTTCAAGTGTAAGAGGAAGAAGCTTCTCACGAATGGCTTTGATGATCTTTCTCCTTCTGTCGAGGGAGGTGTCAAAGAGCTTGCTCTGTGCAACGTGAGCGGCTTTTACAGCTTCATCAACTGTATCAAAAACTCCATTGCTGTGAGTATTGATAGCGGCATCAGCGGCAGCCATGCTCTGTCTCTCGGCGGTGCGTTTTACCTCCGATACGCAGTGTGGGCATCCGCCTTCACCGGCTATGATCTTGTTTACTATTGCATTTACATCCAGTGCTTCCATAATCTTTTCTCCTTTATATATTTTTACTTCAATAATTCCCTTAATCCACAATTCCGACGATAATAGCATCTATCGGAGCGTCACGGTTCTCTTCTCGGAGAGCCTTTCTTGCAGAACTTCCTGTGGTTATGATCACTTCTTCACCGTTGCCGGCGCCGACCATATCCACTGCTACGAGGTGCTTGCCGTTATCGCTGCCCTCGGTTATTTCAACCTTCATAAGCTTCATGCCTATGAGGGATTCTTCTTTTTTTGTGGAAACCACGTTTCCTATCACTCGACCAAGTATCATTCTGATCCACCTTTCTGCTTATCCATCTGAAAGAGCTATTCCGAAGGGGGTTACAAATTCCGGAAATTCGGGTTTGAGAATTTCAGCAGAAACTATTTTTGAAAAAACATCCTGAAATTCATCAAAATTTGTTGCACCGCCTACGAGGTAGACCTTCCTTACACTTTTTCCGTATTCTTTTATAAAATTGGCAGTTATGGTAGCCATCTTTTCAACTACGGGGCGTATTATCTGAAAATTCTGTTTTCTGAGATTTTCATCTCTTTTTCTTGCTTCTCCTTCTGCAATGGGGATTCCCAAGGCACCTGAGAGAACAAGAGTCATCTGGGTACCGCCGGTGGGTTCATCGGCTGAAAATACCATCTTGCCTTTTTTGAAAATACTTATTCCGGTAGTGCCGCCGCCGATATCGACTACGGCTCCATCTGTTACCTTCATGGCTTTTGCTGCAGCCTCCGGTTCGTCAACGATATTTAAGACCTCCATGTCTGCAGCTTCTATAACATGACCGACTGCATTTCTGTTATTGCCGATCGTTCCAGGAGGAATGGCGCCGGAAGCATGTGTGAGTTCTATTCCAAGTTCGGCTTCCGCCTCAGCTTTAAGTTCTCTCACGATCTTTACTGCTTCCGAATATTTAACAACAAGTCCGTCACGAACCACATCAGCATTTCTTGATGCCGCGAAAACCGGATTTCCGTCAGCATCTGCAACTATGAGTACGATAGAAGAGGTTCCTAAGTCAACACCTACGGAAACGGGTTCTTTTATAGAAATTTTTTCATCGTCCTCATTTCTTTCCGATGTTACCAATTCATGTATATGAATCATTTTTTTATTCGTATCGTTCATTCTTTCTTCGGTATTCATAAATTTGATTCTTTCCTGTTTCTAGTATTGTTTTCGGGCAGCTTTTTCAGAGATCAACGATTTTCGCGATGGCATCAGAGCCGGCGCCGACTGCATTTCCTTCATCGGTATCGATATGCATCTCAAGTGTGAAATCATCACCTGTTCTTATCTCGCAGTCATCGAGATAAGCGGTACGCTCGGGACTTTCGATCTTTACGACAACATTCTGTCCGCTGTGAAGTCCGAGCAGCTTTGCATCATCTGACTGAACATGGATATGTCTTTTTGCAATAATGACGCCCTTGTCAAGAGTTATCTCTGCATGGGGACTTCTGATTATGATCCCCGGAGTTCCCTCTATATTTCCGCTTAAACGGATGGGGGCATTTATTCCTAAGGATCTGGCATCGGTCATGGAAAGCTCGATCTGCGAATAATTTCTGCAGGGACCTAAGATCCTGACTCTCTCCATTGTGCCCTTGGGTCCTACGAGAGTTACGAGCTTGTCGGATGCGAAATCATTTCCCTGATTGAGCTTTTTCTTCATATTCATGGGCTCACCCGGGAAAAGAATATCGTAATCATGCTGTGTCAGATGTACATGTTTGTTTGATACGCCGACCGGGATCTTGATAAAATTCTTAAGGTTGGCGATTAAATTTACGACCTCACTCTGGAGGCTCATCTTAGCAGAATCCATTTTTCACTACCTCTTATTTCTTAATTTATAATTCCCTTTTTCTACTTCTTACCACATTTATTCTTTTTTATTTTTTCTTTGAATTTTTTCTTCCCTTTGCAGGAGCCGCTTTAGTCTCTTTTTTTACATCAGCTTTAGGAGCCGCTTCAGTCTTAGGCTCTGTCTTTACTTCTGTTTTTGCTTCGGCTTTGGTTTCAGCTTTTGCTTCAGTTTTTGTTTCAGTTTTTGTTTCTGCTTTAGCTTCAACTTTAGTTTCAGCCTTAACCTCTGCCTTTACTTCCGCTTTATCCGGAACTTTAGCTTCAGCCTTTTTAGGAGCAGGCTTTTCGGCAGCTTTTGCTGCTGCTACATCATTGACATCGGGCTCTAAAGCCAGGTCAAGCATATTTGCGGGTCTTGCGATAACCTTAGAGGAAACGAGCCAGCCTCTTTCTACTGCAACTGACTTACCTGCGGAAAGAGCTGCATTTACAGAACCGACATCGCCT
>JAIKZC010000407.1 GCA_024682575.1 Lachnospiraceae bacterium
ATAATGCCCTGGTTCCCGGAATAATTCAGAGCCAGTATGTTCTTGGTCCTATCTTCGATAAGATAAAGACCAGTGATGGCAATAGTGTTCTGGAGGATATAATTAATTATTAATTAAGGAAAGGCAAGAAATGGGATCATATTTAAAAAGAGTCTTCAGACCCTGTATCAGAGAATATTTATATAACACTCCGGGAAAGAAGAGGATAGGCGATCTTTTTAAGCTTTTCATGGGACTTATAAAGCCTGATGCACTGATATATCCGGATATAGTCTGTGAGCTTACTACGCATTGTTCTCTTAAATGCGCGCACTGTAACAATCTGATGTATTGCTATGATAAGCCATACCACGTTCCGGCAGATGAAGTGATAGCTGACGTAGAAAATATGCTTTCACATACTGATTTTTGTGTAAAGCTTACACTTCTCGGAGGAGAACCTTTTGTTTATCCGGAGCTTGCAAAAGTAGTGAAGGCTTTTCAGAATCATGAGAAAATATATTGTCTTACATTTGTAACAAATGGAACAGTAATTCCAAGTGAGGATCTTATTAATCTGATCGCAGCTTCAAAGAATCCTAAAATGGTAATAAGTGATTACGGTCAGAAGGCTCAAAAAGTTAAGGAATTGTCTGATCTTTGTAAGGCAAAGGGAATACATTGTGAGCTTGGACGAGCTACAAGCTGGGTGGATCCGGGCGGAACGGATAACCGCGGAAAGAGTGTGGAACAGCTCAGTAGGGAATATAACGGATGTTTTTCGGCAAGATATTGCCGTACTCTTTTGAAGGGAAAACTTTATACCTGTGCCAGAGCAGCATCACTCGTAGATCTTGGATATATGGATGGTGAGCATGACAGCTTTGATACAAGAAAGCCGAGAACTGATAAGGAATTCAGAAGAGAATTAAGAGAATTTCTTACTCTGGATTATGCGGATGCATGCAATTATTGTGATCACGCAAAAAAAATAGTTATCCCTGCAGGTGAGCAGGTAGTTGAGAATAAATGATATTCGGACACGAAATTAAAATATCAGCTTTTGGAGAATTATGAAAAAATACAAGTTTTACGAATGGGAAGAGAAACACAAACTCCTGAATAACAGATCCATAGGTGAATTTCAATACTGGAATTATATGCGTAGGGATATGGTTATGTCATTTAAGGATGAGTCTTCTGAAGTTGAACCTGCATTTTATAAACAGATGAAGGAACAGTCAAAAGAAGGATTTTTTAAGAAAATTAAGGCATTAAAAGTCCTTTTTTCCGGAAATCCGATGAGTAATATTCCTTCAGCTGATATTTTATTTTTATGCCATTCAAGACGTCAGGAAATTGATGGAAAAATGGTCAGCATATACACTGACTATATAGCAGATAGATTTCCGGGATCAGTAAGCATTCAGATAACAGGGCTCGGAAAATACAGCGCGGATAAAATTTACAGTAAAAATCTGATTTTTTTGGACAGGATAAGTACGAAAGCTTATATATACAGATATTTAATGAAGTTTTTTCATCCAATCAGGTACAGAAAGATTTTTAATAAGGTTAAGATGGAAATGTCAGGGCCATTTAAGGATCTGCATGAGAATTATGGACTGCATCCGGATCCGGATCAGTTTGCAGGAAGAGCTACAGTACTTTATTTTCTTTATATATACAAGACAGGTCAGTATGAAAAGCTTATAAATAAAATATCTCCTAAATTAATAACAGAGGTTGTTGGTGGAGCCTTTGATGTTCAGATCATAAATGAAATTGCAGATAAAAAGAAAATACCTGTGATCGAGCTTCAGCATGGAACAATTTCAACGCAATATCCGAAAGGGCTTTTTGTAAGACAGCATCCGGACTATTTCTTTTCTTTTGGAGATTTCTGGAGCAGGCGGATATGCCTTCCTGTTGCAGAGGGACATGTGATCTCTACAGGATTTCCATATCATGATATGATGATGGAAGCCTACAGCTCGGATGCGAAAAATAAAGATGCAAATACAGTGATCTTCATATCCAGCAGAAAATACGGAAAAGAATTTTCGGAACTTGCTGTAAAGATAAAAAATCTGAAGCCTGAGTTAAAGATAATTTATAA
>JAIKZC010000408.1 GCA_024682575.1 Lachnospiraceae bacterium
TCTCTGATGATGAAAAGGAATATGAGCTTGATACAAACCTTAATATCACTTTCAGAGAATACAATAAAAATCATGAGAGCGGATTTTTAAGCGAAGGCTACAAGGATCTCGTCGGTCTCTGCCGCAGAATGGCTATGATCGATGCAATGTATAAAGACGAAAAACCTTTCGTTATCCTGGATGACCCTTTTGTAAACTTAGATGACACCAGGATCGAGGGAGCAAAGGAGTTCCTGAATAAAATAAGCAGTGACTATCAGATAATATACTTTACCTGTAATCAATACAGAGTCGCAACTGCATGAGACAATAAAGAATCCTGCTCCGCAGGATTCTCCGCGCAAGCGCGGGAGCCGCAGGCTCTTCCTATCCGCGCTTGACGCATCATACGCACGCAGTGCGTTTCTTGCATTATGGGGAATTCCATCGGAATTTCCTATAATGCAAGAAAAAGACGCAGACCCCTTATGGATCTGCGCCTCATTGCGTTTTATTTATTAAAGAAGATTGATTATGTCATTTCCAACTTCAACGCTCTTTGCGTCTGTAGGAATAACATCACTATACTCATCGGTATTTGTAATGATTATAGGTGTGTCTACAGTGTAGCCCTGACTCTTGATAAAGTCAATATCGAACTCAAGAAGAAGATCACCCTTCTTAACTGTATCGCCTTCCTTTGCAACCGGCTTGAAGCCCTTACCGTCAAGCTTTACAGTGTCCATTCCAACATGGATAAGAACTTCTGCGCCCTTATTTGTTGTGATGCCGATCGCATGACCGGTCTTGAAGAAGGTTGTAAGGTTACCGTCTGCAGGAGCATAAACCTTGCCCTCGGCAGGAACGATAGCAACACCTTTACCCATTGCCTCTGAAGAGAATGCCTCGTCAGCGATCTCTGAAAGAGGCTTAACCTCACCCTTTACAGGAGATGCAATAACTTCATCCTTAGCTGTGTTTCCATCTGCAGCTGCCTTTGTTTCTTTCTTTGCAGGAGCTTCATCCTTGTAGAAGATAAGCTCGGAGATAAGTCCGGCTACTACGCAGGCAATTGTAACGATGATAGTTGTGAACATGCCTGAAGCATCACCTGTCTGTGAGTTAACATATGCAGGATATGCAAAGATACCCATTCCGGCCATCTGGAAGCACTTAACTCCCATTGTGCAGAGGATTGCTCCTGCTACACCTGCGATAGCACATGTACGGAAGAAAGGTCCCTTCTTGGGAAGGGTAAGACCATAGATAGCAGGCTCTGTAACACCGGCTACACCTGAAATAACTGCTGCAGGTGCAAGTGACTTGATCTTTTTATCCTTAGTCTTGAGCCAGATACCAAGGCAGGCACCTGTCTGTGCGAATGTTGTACCAATCATGGCAACGAGTATGATATCCTCACCTGCTGTAGAAAGGTTGGACATTGCAATAGGTACGAGCGACCAGTGAAGACCGAACATAACGAGTATCTGCCAGAAGAAACCAACTACAAGTCCCATAAGTACAGGGCTTACAGTGTTAATTGTATTGAATACAAATGAAAGTGCATTAGCTATACCTGTGGCAACAGGTCCGATAACCCAGAATGTAAGACAGAGGGTTACGAAACATGTAACAAGAGGTACTGCAAAAAGCTTTATAACATCAGGAATGATCTTTTTAACGATCTTGTTCTCAAACCAGCCTGCAAATGCAACTGCAAGGATGATCGGGATAACTGATGATGTATAGTTTCCTGAAGGCGGCATTGTTACCGGTATACCAAAAAGGTTTGATATATCATAATCTCCGCCTGTAAGGTAAGGATAAACAAGTGCAAGACCGAGAACCATACCTTCCATCTCAGGGATCTTAAATTTCTTTGCTGCCGTCATACCAAGGATAGGAGGCAGGAAGTAAAATGCTGCATCGCCGAGTGAGTAAAGGAAATTGTAGGTTCCGCTCTCACCTGAAAGTACATTCAATGCCACGAGGAGTGCAAGTACACCCTTGATGATACCGCATGCACAGAGAACTCCAAGGAAAGGAGTGAACACGCTTGTGATGATGCCGATAAATGCATTGAACGGGCTCTGCTTCTCGCCGGATCCTGCATCATCTCCGCCGCCTGCAAGCGCTGACTTGCTCTCAAGGTGACCTACGCTGATAACAGCGTCAAATACCTGCGGAACATGGTTTCCGATAACTACCATATACTGTCCGCCTGACTGGATTACAGTAACGATCCCATCGGTACCCTTAAGGATATCCGTGTTTGCTTTGCTCTCGTCTGCGAGTTTGAATCTCAGACGTGTTACACAGTGTGTAATGCTCTGAATGTTGTCTTTTCCGCCGACATTCTGGATAATAATGCGGGCGAGTCCATCATACTTGCTTGCCATTTTTCTTATTCCTTTCTTGAATTAAAATGATTGGCCTTATCTTTACAGGTTTTGTCATAACCCTGCAAATTTCATTTATTATTAAAACTAAAAAAGACAAGTCCCGAATTTTGAATATACGCATAATAAACAGCATTTCTGCCCTTAAATAAAATATATGCGTTATCTCCATTCAGGTCTTGCCAGCTTAGTGTAACAATCCTTATCAGTTATTCCTGCCTGTGATGCGAGATATATGTACGGTCAAATACAACATTTCTTCATCAGTGATCTCATCAGGATATTTGGCTTCCATATAGCTCTTGATCCTGCTTGCGCATTTATAAGCTTCAGGAAATTTTTTTCTGACGATGTCAAAAAGTTCACCGTCATCCGGCTGATAATATATCTTGCTTTCAGCCCTTTGCAAAAAATATTTCAAATGGGTGATAAATCTCTCGTAAGAAAGTGATTCCTCATCCAGATCTGTCTTGTAGGTAAATCTGACGATATTGACAATATCATCAATTACTTCCGGTGTTTCCATCGTATGGTGGATATTTCCGTCAAGTTCCGCATTTACGATGTGCAGTGCGAAGAATCCCGCTTCATCTTCAGGAAGTTCGGCTCCCAGCCTGTCCTTCACAATTTCCAGCGCATGCTTTCCGATGTAATACTCCGGCGTATAATATTTTTTGATCTCCCATAAGAGTTTGTTTTTGAGAACGGTTCCGTTTTTACTTCTCTCTATCGCAAATCCCAGGTGATCAGTAAGCGTGATATAAATATTATTACAGAGCTTTTTATTCAGATGGCTCGACGCGTATTGTATTATCTCGTCAGCTAGCTGTATCTCCTCATACGGAAGTTCCGATACGAGCTTCATAAACTGCTCATTCGCCTTTTCCATTACGAAGGTTTTTTCTATCTTGCTTTCATCAAGCTCTTCGCCGACTTTTTTCTGGAAACATATCCCGCAGCCGGTATATATAACTTCGTTTCCGTTTGTATCTGTAGCCAGCGCAGCATTATTATTAAAGATCTTTTTTATTTTCATATAACACTAACACCACATTTAACGCAAAAAAAAGAGACCAAACCATACCAAATCCAACGCGAGCTCTGCAAATATACAGATAACTCCTATAGGTACGATCCAGTCTTGCCTGCCGAACAGTAACAATCCGAAACATCAATTACATGTACAAGTTAACATGCATTTTGTTTCTCTGTCAATAGGAGCAGATAAATTTTAGCATTTTACACTAAACGCCGCAATCTTTTTTGTCTATTTTAACAAGTATATTCGCAAAGATTCTATTATTATCGAAAGTATTATAAAAGCAGAAAAGCCCCTGCCGGAAATTTTCTTTTCAGAAGTCGCCGACAGGGGTTCGCTATTCTTTTTTATACTGTGAAGCCTCTTGCAGCTCCAACTACACCGGCATTTACTCCGGTGGGACTATAGGTCATACCGGCATATACTTCCTCAGCATTCTGCATCATCGGTCCGGAAGTATCCTGTTTTGCAACCTCTGAGAATGATCCGTGAAGACCTTCCATAACTTTTCTGCAGGCAGGAATATTTGTGTTGTCATTTTTCATAACAGCCTTGTCACACTCAAGCGTTACAAAATTATAAAGCCTGCTGAGCGGAAGTGAGATTGCCGGATAATTCATATCAAGGGCGTCTCTTAACTGCTCTACGCATTTCTTCGCCTTCTTGACTGATTCTGCAAAATCTTCATTTGTTTCAGCAGCCATCGCTTCATCAAAATAATCCATGGCTACTTCATAAATGATCACAACCACCTCTGTTTTGTTTGCCTGAGAGATTCTGAGAGTATAATCCTGTTTCTTTTCTTCTGTCATAATTTTCTGTCCCCCTTTTCTTGTAAAAAACCCTTTTTGTTAAAAACCCTTTTGTAATTTTTTTTGCTTAATCCCTTTTTAAGCAAAATCCCTTTTTAAGCAAAATCCCTTTTTTCATACTTAAGCCGCTTTTCCCTTATTGAAGCAGCTGCAGCGCCGTCTGCGGCGACTCATTTGCCTGTGCGAGCATTGATGTTGCTGCCTGCACCAGAACCTGATAGTTAGTGAAATTCGTCATCTCTTCTGCCATATCCGTGTCTTCTATCCTCGATACCGCACTTTCGAGATTCAGAGTTGCTTCAGCAATATAGCTGATAGAGTTTTCTATTCTGTTCTGATATGCACCTATGCGTGACCTTGCCTGGTTAACGTATTCAAGTGCATTTTTGGCCTTTTGTATTCCTGCCGAAGCGCCTGCCTCTGTAGACAGGTCAATATCATCCAGATCCAGCATTATCGATGACATTGACGGAAGTGTCATATCAATATAGTTATTCTCATTTCCGCCTGTCTGGATCCTCATGGCACCATCATGGGTCAAGGTAAGTTCAATTGTTGTAGATGTAAAACTTGGTGTAGAAACACAATACGTTACATCATCAACGGTTTCTGCTGTATTGCTGTACGTAAGTATATCGCTGTCTGCCCTCACCATAAAGGATATGGACTCACCATTAGTTCCGTTAATGGTTATATACTGGTTTCCATCAGCATCAATCTTTACTGAATTACCATTGGCATCAGTGTAAAGTCCCGAACTTACACCTGTACTATCTTCTACGCCATCAGCATCCAGATCAACTCCACTTAATTTTTCTGAATCATAATAAAGTGGATAATCAACACTGATCGCAGTTGTCGTTCCGTCACAGAAATCAAGTCCGTTTACCGTGATCTCTATTTTTCCGTTATTGATAGCCTCGGAAATGGTCACACTTGTGCCGGAATCAATAACTGTTTCATCACTATAACCTGTTACCTTTATATCCTTATTATCTGTATATCCCTTATTTACAAAAGTTCCGTCAAAAAGCGCCTGTCCCTCGAACTCTGCAGTATTTGAAATTCTGTCTATCTCATTCCTAAGCTGTTCAGCCTCTGTCTGGATATAGCCTCTGTCAGCAGAAGTAAGAAGCCCATTGGCACCCTTTACTGCCAGCTCGTTCATTCTCTGAATTATATCAGTAATGGCACTCAGCGCACCATCTGCCGTTTCACATACTGACTGCCCATTGACTGCATTTGTGTCACAGCGCTCCAGCGCACGTATCATTTTTTTCATACGTCCGGATACCGCATAACCTGTCGGATCATCTCCTGCAACATTTATCTTGTATCCCGATGAAAGTCTACGATTCGAAGCTGCATTATTTCTTTCATTGATCTTAAGTGCATTATTTGTAAGATATGCGGTAATATTGCTGTTAATCTTCATTCTGTATTACCTCCGAAAACCTCATAGCCGCTGCCCCGTCCGGATCCTGCCGAGGCTCACTTACCTGTCTCAACAATTGTATCGGACAGTTTTCGAAAATACTTAACAGGGTAATTGTACACAAAAAAAATCAACGTCCCTTTTTTGGAACGTTGATCTTAATATTGATCAGTTTTTAATTTTCGGAAGAGTAAAGATAAACTCAGTTCCCACGCCTTCCGTGGATATCACGTTGATATTTTCGTTATGAGCCTGAACGATTTCCTTTACGATGGAAAGACCAAGTCCTGTGCCCTTTTTATCTTTTCCTCGCGATAAGTCAGTTTTATAAAACCTGTCAAATACCAGTTTTACCGAATCTTTCGGAATACCGATACCTGAATCTTTAACAGAGACAAAAACCTTTTCGTTTTTTTCCGTGGTCTCGATCTTGATTATCGAATTGTTATGTGAAAACTTGATGGCATTATCGAGCAGATTATACAGGACCTGCTGAATCTTACTCATATCCGCATGAACAAAGAGCGTTTTACCTGAAAGAATCAGTTCGATCGATATTTTTTTCTCCTTACAGATTCCTCCGAAGGTTTCAGCTGTCCGACGGATGACTGCATTTATATCGAAATTCGACAGTTCAAGTACAAGGCCGTTCTTGTCAAAGGTGTTAAGTTCAAGCAATCCACTGGTAAGCTTGGTAAGCCTTTCCGTCTCGTTCTTCACGATCACGAGATATTTTTCATGCATCTCCGGCGGGATCGTTCCATCTATCATGGCCTCGAGATATCCTCTGATAGAAGTCAGCGGCGATCTGAAATCATGTGAAACATTCGCTATAAATTTTCTCTGATTATCCTCAGAA
>JAIKZC010000435.1 GCA_024682575.1 Lachnospiraceae bacterium
GACAATGCAGAGAAAACTGTATTTTACATAATAATTATAAATAAATTTACGGAGGGCGTTTACGATGAAGATGATATTTAAGGACTTATATATTTTTTCTCCGTCTGAGAAGCTTGGAAAATATGTATCATTTGAAGAGGGTGTAAATATCATTTCATCTAATCAAGTAGATGGTGCTAATGTAGGAAAATCAGTCATAATGAGGAGCTTATATTATGCGCTAGGAGCTGAGGTTTTCTTTGAATCAAAATTTGCTCCTAAGAATAAGGTGTTTATTCTTAAATTTGCAGTTGATGATTATGAATATTACATATACAGAGCGGCATCATTGTTTAAATTATTTGATTCAAATAAGAAGTTAATTTCTGTTGCGACGAAAAGTAGTGAGTTGTCAAAAATTTTGGAAAAGATAACTGACTTTGCAGTATTACTACCAGATCGAGCAAAAGGCAAATTAGAGATTACACCTCCAGCTTTTAATTATCTACCATATTATATTGATCAAGACCATCATAAGGGAAGTAAATTCGAATCGTTTGATAAGCTGTCTCAGTATCAGAATTTTAAAGAAAATGTATTGTTCTACCATTTTGGTGTATTTGATAAAGACTACTTTGAAATTGTAAGAGAAAAAGAGGCATGTGAGGCAGCTATAAGCGAATGCAATAAGAGGCATGCTGTTCTAGATGCCATGCTTCAAGATATTGATTCTAAGCTTGAAGTAGGTGGTTACTCTGCAGATTTATCGGCATTACAGAAAGATGTCACTAGATATAAAAGAGAGTATACAGATGTTGTTAATCGCTTAAATAATAGTAAGAACAAACTTATAAACTTTAGAAATAATTTGTTTGATTTCCAGGAACTGTTACGGGAAACAGCAGCATTTAAACGTAAGAATGATTCTGCGATTAAATCAATAAAAAAACATACTTGTCCTGAGTGCGGTTCTGTAATTGATAATACAATAGAGTTAAAAAGCAAAAAGTATAATATTGCTGAGGATACTATTGTTGTACAAAATGATCTTCAGATCTCAATTCACGATTTAGAAGAGCAAATTGATAAGGAAGAAAAAATATATCAGGCACTTCTTAGCGAGTTAGAGCAATATGAAAGTAAGCTTCAGATTAATACGGGAAAAATAAACGACATTCTGCGCTATAAGGGATTTTGTGAAATAAGGGATAACGTCGTTGGAGAAATATCAGAATTGGATCATAACTTAAGTTGGGAAAGTGACAGGAAAAAGGGTATTTCAAAGAGATTAAAGGAATATGCTGCTAAAAAGAAAAAGGTAGAAACAAAGTACAATGTCTTAATGATGAATTCAAAGACAAAATTTGGTTTAGATGAAATAGATCCAGCAAAGTTTGAAAACTTTAAGGGGACTTTTTCAGGAAGCGGGTCGGATACAGATATAGTAACAATTATTTGGTATTTGACACTTATTAAACTTCGTAATGAGTTTAATCCTGATGCTATTAAATATCCGGTTGTAATCGATAGTCCATTTAATACAGAAATGGATACTGAAAAAGAAGAATTGTTAAAAGCATACCTGATTGAGAATTGTGAAATTTCAGGACAATTCATTATGTCAGGAATTGGGCTTGATGAATCTATTCCAGAGAATGTTGGTGCAAAGCGCATTATTATTGAAAATGAACGTTATCATCTTCTTCAAAAAGATGACTATAACACTTATAAGGAATTACTAGAATCTTTTTGCGAGATGGAGTAGAAATACTATATGTTTAAGCATATGGCAAAAATGGATTATTCGAAGGCCGTTGAGTAAATCTTTTTGCATTAGGGAGAGGCTTTATCTCGGATTGAACCGGATATGCGCTAGGTACATGAGCAATTATTAATGAGCTTTAAGAGGTAGACTATAAAAGAAAATGGGGTGTTTTGATGAGTGATTTGTTCGATGGAACAAAACGAATAGGTGAAGATATTAGTTTTGATGATCTTGTCGATTTTTCAGTTGAGGATGAGGTTGCTTCCTCGATTATTCGTGATGCTTCATCTGAGGGAACCTCAACACAGGCTGGACTACAAACGAGAAGTCTTCAATCGGTTATGGATAATTATGCCGCAGCAATGAATCAGTCTGCTATCGCTAAGTCTACTGGGCTTCCGGTAAAAACACCAACGCAACAATATAAGGGATTTGCAGCAGAAGAATATTTCAAAAATACTATGAAAATAAATGCTCTTGCAAAGGGG
>JAIKZC010000445.1 GCA_024682575.1 Lachnospiraceae bacterium
TTTGACAGTGTATCCGGCATAGATCATGTTGATTATGAAATGGAATATAATAAGTCCTCTTATTATCAGCCGGTTGTTGGTGCAATTTCCCTTGAACAGACGATAAATGACAGCAACCTTACACTTATTGCCACCAATACCGGGACAGTAAATGCTCAGTTCGTAGAAGCGTATGCCTTATTCTTTGATGCAGAGGGGAATGTTGTAAGCTATGCATCTTCATACATTACAGACGATGATTCTGAACTTAAGCCGGGGGCTGCATTGTCGGCACAGCTTGATTCTTATAGCGACTTTGACCATGTTGAGTGTTATCTCACAGGAAGGTCTGATGGCTCCGCATCAGAAGCTCCTGACTCGGCGATATCTGATTCGGATTTTGATATAAAGGAATATGCATATGAAGACAGCATAGGAAGTACCACATATTACCTTATTATAAAGAACAATTCAGATGAGACGGTGAAAATATCCGGAAATGCCACAGCTTATGACTCCTTAGAAAATGTGATCGGAGCAGGGGACTGTTCAGTTGATGTCCTTGGCCCCGGAGAGGAGACAATAGCTTACTTTTTCTTTGACTTTGTTTCAGGGCTTGATCACATTGATTATAAGCTCAATTACTCTGAAAGTGACTACTTTGAACCGGTCATAAATGAGCTTTCAATGGAGCAGAACATAAATGATAATAATGTGGTTGTTACCGTGACCAATAATGGAACTGAAGCAGCAGAGTTTGTTGAAGTCTATGCATTGTTCTTTGACCAGCATAATAATATTGTAGGAACATCTTCTGCCTATGCAATAGATGATGATTCGGAGCTAAAACCCGGGGAGTCTATCAGTAAACAGCTTGATATTTACGATTCATTTGACCATGTTGAATGTTACCTTACAGGAAGACGATATAAGTAAAGGAGGCGTTTATGAGAAGTACTTCTAGGAAAACCGTAAAAATATTACTTATGTTGTGTATCACATTTATTGCCTTATTTTTGACAGCACCTGCAAAAGCAAGCGCAGAGACAGTAAACAGACCTATAGGGAATGAATTTGTTTCTTATCTATATGATCTTAAGTGTAGGGTTTTGACATCCGGAACAGGTTCATCCTTAGGGACAGTGGAAATATTTGGAGTTGATGGTGCAGAGACTCATATCACGATTCCAGATACAGTACTTGTATTTAATGATGATTACAGCTCTGAAGAGTTCACAGTCGTCTCCATTGCGCCTTCTGCATTCAAAAATAATACAAATATAAGGAGCTTCACAATCAGTTCGACAAGCCATGTTTCTGTAATTCCCAAAAACTGCCTTGCAAACTGTAAAAATCTGACTACAGTATCACTTTACAATATCAAGACCATAGAAACCGGCGCCTTTAATAAGTGTATCAGTTTAAAAAATCTTGGCGTATATGATGATGCGCTAAAGACCATAGGAAAGAATGCCTTTAAACAATGCAAAAAGCTGGATTATTTCACAATTTGGGACTCAAAACTTAAGTCAGTCGGGAAAAATGCATTCAAAGGAACAAAGAACAGGCTCACAATTTATTCCAGAAGCAAGAAAAACTATAATCTTGTTAAGAAAAGTGGCGGAACGAATAACTTAAGGTTTATAAAAATAACGGGTAATTTTTGATTATAAGAGATAAAGAAGAGAATAATATAGTAAAAAGCTGAGCTTCTTTTTATGAAACTCAGCTTTTTAAATATTTATGATTATTATTTTAATTTTGAGATCCGCTTGATCTTAACGGATCGAATCCGTTCTGTCTAAGAAACTGGTTGACATCTATGATACTTCCGGGACGTTCATTAAAAGCAACCATGAGCATGGCATCCCTTGGGAACTTTGCATATAATTCAGGCATCCCATAAGCTTTTAGCGCAAGCTGCGTTTCTTTAAGTGAAAAACCGGCTGCATAGCAGAGACGTAGAATGACGTCGCGCTGTCTGGTATGCTTTTCACCGGAAAGGAGCTTATAGCCGTATCTTTCAGTTATATCAGCTGCCAGAAATATATCCTGCTGCTTGATATTCCGCTCTTTGATCAGTGAGTGGAAATATTCGCAAAATGGATTTTCTGTCTTAAAAAGATCGCCCTTATTTTCCTCAAGGAATTTGCCCATCTGTGAAGAGTGCGTATTTTCCAATATGTTTTCAAGATCTTTTGTTGTTTTTTTGCTCATTTAAAACCTCTCTTGTTATAATAAATATATAAATATTCCATGAAAGGAACGGCTATGGATACAGCTGCCAGACTTGCAGTTTCATACTATAAGGAAATAGGTGTGCTCGATGAAGAGCATAAAGTTTTTATAGTCCAGCATATTGAAAGCAGTCACATATATGTAAAGAAAGTGCTGGATGTTTATAATGAATCCGTTTTCATAAAGCTGCGCGATAAACCTGTTCCGGGCATCCCTAAAATATTTGACGTTGTAAATATGGATGGGCAACTGATCATCATTGAAGAGTATATTTCAGGGGATACTCTTGAGCAGAGACTGGCAAATGGTGCACTGCCTGCGTATGAAGCTTTATCTGTTACGTTGTCGCTTTGTGACATAGTTGAAAAACTTCATTCATTTAATCCACCAATCATTCACAGAGATATCAAACCGTCCAACATAATCCTTACAAGTGATGGGAGAGTACAGCTCATCGATCTTAATGCTGCTAAAACATGTACAGATGATAAAGATCGTGACACAAGACTTCTGGGTACGGTCGGGTATGCAGCTCCTGAACAGTATGGTTTTGGAACATCAAACGTACAGACAGATATCTATGCAATAGGAATGCTTCTAAATACAATGCTCA
>JAIKZC010000472.1 GCA_024682575.1 Lachnospiraceae bacterium
TTTTTCTTTTCAACGTCCACCACGATTTAAACTATACAGGAAGCTCCTTTTCGTTATCAAGTGAGCCAGTGCTATCGTGGCAGCCCGTTAGTGTATAAAGCTCATTCTTTTTTTGCCTGCTACACAGCGTCTTTCCGACCATAAATCACATATGTATAAAGTCTATTGATTACTCTATATAGAAACCGTCTGAACGGACTGAATTTCCGATCCACTCCTAACTCATCACGAAGTGTCTCGTTGTTTCCTTCAATAATGATTCCCTCCAACATAAGCGGATAGAATCCATAGTCGCATTTAGAATTTGTGATAAACCTATTAAGGGTATTACCATATAGCTTGTATTTCTTGTTAATCTCAAATGATTTCTGAACCTGAAACTTGGCAAAATTAATTCTCGTTTCAGGTCTTTGTGATTCATTAACAGCCCATCTATATCTGAACAATTTTCTCGTGTTTAAATACAGACCCTTCTCTGCACACATTCTCATGAGAAAAACCGCATCAGAGCAAGGGAACAAATCCCCATTAAAACCGCCAATTTTAAGCGCAGCAGCTCGGTTAAACAAACATCCCATGATGTCAATAGGCTGCATAAGATACAAGTCCTTCATCTTGATTGGGATTGTCTTATCCTGCCTAGCATTTATCTCTTTTACAGGAATAGAATCACCGTTATCATCGATGAGATAATGCCTGCAACATAATGCCTTGCATCCCGGAATCGATGTCGCTGTGTTCATCATCTCCTCGATATAGTTCTCCTCCAGCTCATCATCATCGTTTAAGATAATCAGCCAATCACTATTAGATAGTTCGATGCATCGGTTCCAGTTTCCGAACATCCCTATATTTTCATCGTTTTGAATGTAGCAAACTCTTGAATCATTAATCTTAGATAATATCTGTGAAATATTGTTCTGTGTTGTTTCCAAATCGTTGTCTACAATAACAATCTCGATTGAGTACTTCGTTTTTTGTTCCAAAACCGAGCTAACTGCCTTAATCAAAAGTTCCGGCCTTTTATATGTCGGAATCATAATGGAAACATCCGCTTTATCAATTCTATCAGCATAAACCGTGTATCCCACTTTCCTATATTTTTCGATAAAGCTATGCTCCTTAAACATCAATGCTGCTGTTTCTCTGTCCATTTGTTATCACCTACTGCAAAATCAATATTATAGGAGGAGTGCAATGTTACGTGCTACTGTACTTTCCCCTCCATCTCCCCGGCAATTCTGTTCTCAACAATCTCGGCTTCTTTCCCATCCCTATCCGTCACGCTAATATAGACCTTAAGCTTAGGCTCTGTTCCGGATGGACGGATAACAACTGATCCGCAGATTCCATCCGTCCTCTCTTCCCCATCTCCACTGTAATAGAATTTCAGAACCTCGGACGGCGGCAGACCATTGAGTCCTTTACTGTAATCCTCTGTGCTCATCACTTTCATCCCGACAATTTCATCCAAGCCTTCGTGGAAGGAAGACATGATCTTACCCATCTTCTCAATCCCGGAACTGCCTGGGAACTCATATGAATGCAGTGTGTTGAGGCAGAAGCCGAAAGTAGCGTACAATTCTTCAAGCTTATGCCTCGCGTCTTATAGTACGCAAACATCTCACAAATCATAAATGCAGCGTTGACACCGTCCTTGTCTCTCACATATGAGCCGGTCAAATATCCATAAGATTCCTCGAAGCCACAGATGTAAGAACGCTCATTCTGCAGCCGTCCGATCTGCTCTCCGATAAACTTAAAACCTGTGAGGACATTTATGGTGCGCACACCATAATGCTCCGCAATCTTCTCAGCCAAATCCATCGTGACTATCGTCTTGATGAAGACTGGATTGGCTGGCATCTTCCCATGCTTCTGTCTCTGAGAACAGATATAATCCAGGAGAAGCAGACCAACCTCGTTGCCTGTGAGAAGCTGGTAGCCTTCCTTCCCCTTCACCGCTATTCCACATCGATCGCAATCAGGATCTGTCGCGAGGAGCAGATCAGCACCACTACGTTCACAATACTGAAGCCCCCAGTTCCATCGTTTCCCGGATCTCAGGATTCGGATAAGGACAGGTCGGGAATTTACCGTCTGGTAGTCTTTACTCTTCGACCACAGTGATAGAGTTGTAGCCGGACTCAGATAATACCCACATCACAGGTTTTAGTCCCGTTCCGTTCAGTGGAGTGTAGACAATGGACACATTCTTATCGATATCGTCACCGAACAGGATGGATTGAGACTTCACCGCAGCCAGATACTTGTCCATCATGGCTGAGTCAATGTAGGACAGCAAGCCTTGTTCTTCAGCCCAATCCAGACTCCGCGGATACGGATCTTCGAAGATGTCCACACGGTTAATCTCGGTAAGAATGGACGCTGCCACTTCTGTGGTTATCTGGCATCCATCTGCACCGTAGACCTTATAGCCATTGTACTTCGATGGATTATGGCTTGCTGTAATCATCACGCCAACGGAAGCATGAAGCTCTCGGACAGCAAAAGAAACGGTCGGCACCGGATTCAGCTCTGACCATAACCACACTTTAATTCCTTGATCCGCAAACACACAGGCGGCAACATGAGCAAACTCAGTACTTTTAATCCTACTGTCATAGCCGATGACCACACTTGCCTGCCCATCAACCGAAGACTTCAAATACTGCGCCAGACCATAGCTTGCCTTGGCAACCACATACTTGTTCATTCGGTTGGTTCCAGCACCGATGATTCCTCTCAGTCCGCCGGTTCCGAATGCCAGGTCACGGTATAAGGCGTCTTCCCGCTCTGCCTCTGTCATGTCCTTCAGTTCCTGGAGCAGTTCCTCATCCGCTATCCTGTGCAGCCAGTTCTCGTATTCTTTCTTATAATCCATCCTGTTCCCAGTCCCATTCAAGCCGTTCAATATCCTCTTCCGTTAATTCATCTCCAACTTGAACCTCAATAATATGAAGTTCTGTATCAGCCTTTATTGCATGTTTCATCCCGGGCTTTATATATGCTGTATCGCCTCGACCTACCTCTTTAACCTCTCCGTCTAGAATCAGTTTCCCTTTTCCATCAACGAAGGTCCACATTTCAGTTCTATGCCTATGTATCTGATATGAAATGTGTTGACCTGGAGTGATTATTAAGTGCTTTGTCAAGAAATTCTGTCCGTCTGCCTGGATACGATAATCCAGAACCTGATACTCGCCCCATACTCTCTTCTCATACATAGGCCTCTGGTCGCCTACATACTCTTTGAGTTTGTCACTGGATGCTTTATCTACTACCAGTATCCCATCTGGGGTAGCTGCAATGGCCAAGTTTTTCGTTCCAAGAGCAATAAGAGGAATCTGAAGCTCATTAATCACATGAGTGTTTTCGCAGTCAGCTGCAACTGCATTGCCGGCAACTTCATCGCTCATTGCTTCCGTGAGTGTATTCCAAGTACCGAGGTCTTTCCAAGCTCCCGAGAAGCGCATGACATTAATCTTCTGCACCTTCTCCACGACTGCATAGTCGAAGGATATCTTGTTAAGGTTTTCATAGTTGTCAAAGATTTCCTGATAGGATGAAGTGCCAAGAAGCGTCTTAGCGATATCGAGCACATAGGAAAGTTTGTAGGCGAACACACCTGCGTTCCAGAGCGCACCCTGTCTAATGTATTTCTCTGCCGTCGTTGCATCCGGTTTCTCTTTGAATGTAGATACGGTGCTTACTGCGTCGGATGTCTCCGGAATAATATAGCCATACTTCTCACTCGGATAAGTCGGTTCGATACCAATGAGAGTAAGATTGACACAACCCTTTTTACTCTGCTCATGTAGAGTTCCTAACATCTCAAAGAACGGCTTCTCTACATACGGATCAACCGGGCAAACAATTACAACTTCGTTCTCATCCACGCCCTGTACATCATGCAGGTAAGAGGTAGCAAGAGCAATGGCCGGAAATGTGTCCCGTCTGCATGGTTCAATGGAGATGCCAACTGAATCACCAAGCTGTGACCTAATGCTTGTCACCTGATTCTCTGATGTTGCTATCGTAATAGAGGCCTTCGGATCCACCTCATGAATCATACGGTACATTCTCTGTAACATTGATTCGTGAGAACCGTCGGGTAGCTTAAAGATTTTCAGAAATTGCTTTGACCGTACTTCATTTGATAATGGCCACAATCGTTTTCCGGAACCTCCGGAGAGTAAAATTATATGCATTTTTTTAGATTTCATTATGTATTAAACCTTTCAAATCATCCAAACACTCTTCTCATCCATAATCCTTGCTACGTTTGCCCTGGAGAAAAACTCCCTTGCTTTTTGGAAGTTAGGATTAAATGATTGTATCTGTTCCTGCAGTCCACCTCTAGATATTCTGCAAACGGTATCAGCCATTTCGTCAATATCCTCACATAAAAAGCCTAGGTCTCCTACTTCATTGAAGACCCATGTCAGGTAATCATTTCGAATAGAGATAATTGGCTTATTATGCACAATTGCATCACACAAAGCCCCGCTTGCAGTCATTTGATAACTATCTTTGGGCCAGAAGAAGAGAATAAAATCCAGCATTTCGATTCCGTTGTTGTAATCGTTCTCGCTTAGTTTATTTTTCCCATCTCCAATAAAGCGAACAGTAGTATCCTTGGGGAAATCTTGTGAATCACCAGACCCAACCAAGAGATATTTTATATTTTTGACGCCAGATTCTTTGATCTTCTTCTCTAACACAAATATCTGATTGCTACGCTTCTCTGATGAAAACGATCCGATCATTCCCATCGTGATTTCATTGCTATTATTTCTCTTTCTTTCTCCTGTGTTAACATATAAAGTATAGGGGTGTGGAACAGCAACCGTCTCATCCCTTATGTAATCGATATACTGGAGAAGGTTTGTCCGAATTGAGTCTCCTAAAACAAGATAGCGTTTGTTCTTTCGGTGCTTTTTATAACCGAAGGCCGGTTTAATCCAGTAACCAAGTTGATATATATGTTTTTTCCTTTTCAATTCTTCAATGTTACCATGAATTATAAACAGGACAGGAATGTTTTCTTTCACATACTTTTTTACAAAATACATGTTGTGAGGATGCGAATTTAGAACCACAAGTAATTCTATCTTCTCATTTTCCAGTGAAGATATAAACTGTACATTTCTTTTTTCATTTAAGACGGAGCCTACTCTGTCCTGCGAGGGCTCAATAATCTTGATATCCTTAAAAACTACATTATCAGCACCCACATTCTTCCTGACATTCTCCATATGTGTTTTTTCACCATAGAATACTATCTTTTTGTCCGGAAATCTGTCAGCAATAATATTCAGGAACTCCGAATTTACTGGAACATGGTTCAGATTTGTAGAAAATGGTTCATACGCAACAATCATACTTTTAACCTCGATATCAATCGTTTACATGCCAAATATCGTTCTGAACGGAACGAATAGTTCATTACCTATAAGTCTCGCAAACATCTTTGCCGCAAAAAATACTATCATTACAATACGCAAGATGACATTATTGTCTTTATTCTTCGTCGATGCCAAGCATTCAGAAAAAATAATGAACTGTGATACATCTTCAAAATTGTAAGCCATACGCATGAACACTTCGGATATATTTGATGCAAATATATAAATCGCTGTAGCAAGTAAGTACATATTTACAAGCAAATTTATTTTTTCTTCATCCCTTCGCTTCCAAAGATACATAAACACAAGAACGACAACAAACCCTCTCGTTATTATTCTAACTAATCCGCCAACACCGCCAAAATCTACATCTTCCATAAAGTAAATACTAATTCTCATCGAATAGGATAACGGCATAAACGGAAGTGAAGCTATTCTCAGCAGGATCGGTCGAGCAAAGAAAGACAACGCTACTGAAATCAACCCTATTGCTGTAACTTGGGGTACTGTAAGCTTAATTCTTCCCAAAAAGAATATCAGTGCGAATATAATAGCTGTGTTATGAAACATTGTGGCGATTAGTATTAATACGCCTGTTTTCGCATATTTCTTTTCTGAAAAGGCATCATATGCGAGGTAACAAATCGCCATCGCTATCCCTGATCTGGGCACAGCAAACGCATATCCAAATGTATAGCAAAACAGTCCCAAAAAAGACATTGCAGGATATTTCGAATGCTCGTAGATAACAGGATACACACAGCTCACAATCACAACTGCCTGAAACGTCAGGTATAATGAATAATCCCCGATATACTTGGCAAAGAGATATGTCATCAATACATAACCCTTGCCATAGGTTAAACCATAGATGCTGGAGTTAACTGCAGACCATGAGGAGACCTTCATAAATTGGAAATCCGAGAGGAAAGAATCCCAGTCAGTTCCTATTTCCCATCTAATGCCCGCCATAACAACTATAACAACCGCAAAGAGAAAAACCTTTACATTCCATGAATTTATTATTATATGTCCCGCTTTTGATTCGATATTGTATTCCTTCTTTCTTTCAAATAGAGCCGAGAAAGAAAGAGCAACAAATATTACCAGGTATATCGTCATATCGATTACCCCTTACAACTCTTCATAAATCTTATTAATTCTTCTGAAGTACCTTTCTGAATTGTCAAGAATCTCTGCTCGACTTCTTGCTCCATTGCATTTAGAAATGTAGTATTCTTCGTCAGATAACAGCCTTATTATTTCGTCAATGAATTGCTCATCGGTAGTACAAACGCGACCGCAACTCTCATCTACAATTTCGGGCAATCCTCCGGCTGCGGAAGACACCACAGGAATACCATAAGCCAATCCCTCTACAGCTGCCAAACCAAATCCTTCCCATGCCGACGGCATGAGTAATGCCTTGCTTTTTGATATGTATTCATATGGATTCTTCTGAAATCCTGCTAATTCTACAATATCAGACATGTTATTCTCTTCTATATAGGATTCAACTAATCCTCTTAGTTCTCCATCTCCTACAAAAATCGTCCTAATATCTCTATCGGAACTAACTTGCTTAATAATCCTCAACGCGCGTATTGGGTCCTTCGCTTCTGATAGTCTTCCAAGAACAATTATATCATATTCCTTTTTTTCTTGATGCGGATGTATCGACTGAATCTTTTTTATATCAATTGGATTGCCTATGCACTCCGCCTTTTTTGTTATCACGGATTTAAATATGTATTCCCTAACAATTGCATCAGAAACAACAAGTATCTTTTCACATCGAGGAGCACAAAGTCCAAAAAGCACTGAACGTATATTAAGCTTCTGTATCCATTTTGAATTGTTATGCAAATGAGCAATAACTGGCACATGTGGAAAAGCCGCCACAGAAACACATGCTGCAGTATAATCGTTTGCATGTATTATATCTGGATTGACTCTCTTTATTACTTTGCGAAGATTTCTAGCATTAAGCTTAGCAAGCGGCTCAAATTGAATCCCGCTCTGTTCAACACGCCCTCTTATTTCTCCGTCTAAACTTGTATAAATCCCTTTATACTTTGTCTTGTCCAGATTGTTAATAATCTGAAGGGTAACATTCTCTGCTCCAGAATATACTCCCGTATTAAGCACATAAAGTATCTTTTTCAATCTTTCGCTACCCTCCTATTATCGTTGCAGACTCATTCCATTGATTCTTTCAATCTGTTGCATCTAAGATAGAATAAAACTCCTGCAGGATACATTAAAGTTGTAAGCACTTTTTTGGGGGAGCTCGCAATTGTGCGCCCTATACCTCTTCCGGTCATTATTGAATATGCCACATAACCTATAGCGTGCTTAATCATGTTCTTCTTGTTGTATTTTTCGTGTTCAAGCGTATCCCGATAGTGCTCACGCATTCCGTTAGGAGATTTTAGATGATAATTCAACAAATTATTTGTTATCGAATCCTCTCCAACACCATGTCCTATAATCTTCTTCCTTAATAAAAGCATTGGCAACTCATCATTCATTTTATTGAACACATAAGCATCGCCGCCAAACTTCTCGTTCTCAAATGTTGGATATCTGTATTTCACCACGAGATCTCTGCGGAATGCTAAAGTCTTGTCACCTGATATTCCATACTTATCATATAGTGTATATATTCTCTCTGTTTCAATGCCTTCAGGAAAACCAGTCCCATAGATTTTCCCATCAGCATCTACCATATAGCTGATAATACCGGAAACTGTACTTGTGTCGTACTCCCCCCATGCCTCACTAAGATTCTGGAGAGCACCATCGAGTAACACATTGTCTGAATCAAGCAGCAGAACCAAATCACCATCAAAGTATTGAATGGCATTGTTGTAAGCCGCGAAACGCCCCTGATTCGGCTGACTATAATACTTGATCCGAATTTTGTCTTCTTGCATCCAGTCCTCTACTATTTCTTTTGTTCCATCGTTACTTCCATCGTCCATGATGACCCACTCTAAGTCTGTTGATCCCTGCTTGACAATGCTTTGATAAACATTGTGAAGTTCATCTTTCCTATTATAAGTGGGCGTGAAAATTGTAAACAGCATCGCGTTACCTCCTTCGCAAACAATTCATCTTATATATCTGCTTTTCAGCGTTCTGATATCAGTTTGTTGTTTTCAATCATCCAACTTGCAATATATCTGCTGACCTTATCAGCTCCAGACTCATTAAGGTGATTTCCATCAAGGGTATCCTTGCTATAATCTATACCGATTTCATCATGGAAATGTGTCAAATCCAAGTATTCAACATTCTTTTCCTTCGCCCACTGCTGCACTGCATTGAATTGATGATTTCCCCATAGCGGAAACGGTGATCTGATCACAGCCAATTCTGCTCCGGTTTCCACAGATAAATCATACATGGCATTCAGATATTTGTATGAAATATCATCGAGCAGTTCGATTTCTTCATCAGCTAAATCACTCTCTGATGGTCTACCAGCCTCCCCAGCATCAATAAACCTTATATATCCCCTCTCTGGATCCCGAACTTGATCCTTTCCAACACGGTCTATCATATATGGGTTACTATGCCATCTTATTATTGGAAATACGAATTCCAGAAATCTATTCCATGGCACATTTTCTTTTGCACCCTCTAATGAAATGGCCGAATACTTCATCGAGTCAAAATTTGTATTCGCTATTCCCTGATCAATACTGTCCATTTTCTTATCTGGATAAGTAACTGCGTATGGATCTAATATTATTAAAGATGGTCTTTGATGTTTCAAAGCATCCTTCATCATATAATATGTCCAAATAATCGGTTGCTGAGCTTTGCCCATGTTGTAAGATTCAATTCCATACTCAGAAAAAATCGCCGGATCATATGTGCAATAACAAAATGATGTTCCGAAGAATAGCACATCCTTCGAATTTGATTCCTCTGCGTAAAAGGGCTTATTGGGTCTTGTAGCATATTCACACATAGCTATCAATCCACACAAGGCTATAAGAAAAGCGATATATTTTTTAAAGAAGTTACTTTTTTTGTTTTTCATATGGTCTCCTTGCATATCAGTAAAATCGACAAGACACTCGCTGACCACCTCTTGTTCTTGCCCTTGTATTGTGTTTCATTAAAACATGAAGTAGTTAAAAGAAATAGTTGCACCTCCGCTACCGTATATGCCCAAACAAACAACACACAATACTGCTATCATGTATCCTATCCACTGAAATATAGGATGAGCTGCGCACACCAAGGTATAAGCTCTCCCTCTTCTCCTGAAGCTCTGACCTATATAAAAGACAATAAGCGAAATAAAAACCACTGTCAGCCCAAATAAATCCAAACCATAGTTTAGTATGCTTCCATCAACAATAGGCAATAAATTAACGAAAAACATTCTCCTAATATAGTCTATTGCCACTCTAAATGACGATGCCTTAAAAAAGATCCAAGCAAAGTCGACCAATACAAACACCTTGAAACGTTGTAGAATGACTAGCAACCAATCATCATTTTTTATCCTTAATCTATCTTTAATTCTTCCTTTGATTGTATGCGTCATACCTTCGAATACC
>JAIKZC010000509.1 GCA_024682575.1 Lachnospiraceae bacterium
ACAATATTTTATAAACATGCTACAAAAAAAATGTGATATTGATTCATACCCTCCAATATCCTGCATAATTTTTATAATTAATGATTCAGTTTTCCTTGTTGGTTTAAGTGATAATTTAGCCTGTTTTTTTGCTTTTTTTACCGGTATCTGTGGAAGACAAACATTTCTTAATATACTTTCAGAAAGCACTATTCTATTATGCTCCGTAATATTTATGCAATTTAATTCATTCTCGATTTTTTTTCTTAAATTTATGCATTCAGTTGCATAATTATTATAATACCCCATTATCATCATGCTTAGGAATCGATTCATGTTAATATTTTTTCCATCTTTTTTAAAAAATTCAAACATCTCTGCATCATATTCTAATATTTTACAAATTTCATTTGGCAGATAGATATTTATTTTTTCTAAATCACTCATTTTTTAACACCTCTGCCCTATTTTGGGGCTGTTTTCTATTGAAATCTAACATATTTTCGTGAGAAAATCAATTAATTAGGGGCTATAAATTATTTTAAAGTTGACAATTTATTATAGTTCTGATATTGTGTACAATCGTCATGTAAATAAATCATATTATGTTATTGACTTATTCTTTTTATAAAAAACAATAAGTCGTATGAAAAAAAGGAGAGAAAAATGTATATTGTTGATTTTTTGAGGAGTTTAGCGAAAAAGCATCGAATTCCAGTTATTATTTATTTGATTTTAAATGTATGTCTGATTACATATATAGTCAATTTCTTCTTAAATCTGTATTCCGAGCCTAATGCAAACGGGCAAATCAATACTGGATTTAACATTATGTCGCTTGTAATCTCATTAGTATTGTATTTCGTATCAGTTGCTATAGCACTTTCCCCTATAGGTGAGTTCATTTTAAGATTACAGACAGGTTGCAATAAAATTAAACGAATTGATTTTATCGAAAAACTTGATCCTATATTTAAAGAAGTTTATTCACGTGCAAAGCAGGAAAATCAGGATCTTCCTGATGACATAGAGCTTTTCATCTATAATTCAAAATACAAAAATGCTTTTGCAATTGGTCGTAAAAGTATTTGTATCACTAAGGGAATGATGCAC
Source organism: Lachnospiraceae bacterium (assembly GCA_024682575.1). Taxonomy (GTDB): domain Bacteria; phylum Bacillota; class Clostridia; order Lachnospirales; family Lachnospiraceae; genus NK4A144. The sequence continues at coordinate 1,093 of JAIKZC010000509.1, forward strand.
TCATCTGCCGAAGAGCTTAAAGGCGTATTGGGGCATGAATTTGCGCATATCGCAAATCATGATACTGATCTTATACTGGTAGTAACAGTTGGTAATATGATAGTTACAGGAATGATCTTAGCTATTCGACTTGTTTTCAAATTTCTTGAACTTTTTGGATTCTTATACAGCGTTCTCAGCAGATCTCACTTTGGCACCCCAACGCTTGTCATTTCTGCTATAGCTGATATAATAGTTGGTTTTCTTATGTGGATATGGACCAAACTCGGACAATATCTTGTACTTGCTACAGGAAGACAGGAAGAATATTATGCCGACGAGTTTTCATATAAACTTGGATATTCTAACGGACTTTGCAGATTCCTGGATACACATTCCAGCCGTGGTACAAAAGGATTATTTGCTATATTATCCAGTACCCATCCCTCAACAGATGATCGTATAGCTCGTTTACAGTCACTTGGTTCAGCATACAGAGCGTCATAATATATTATTCTACAATAATCAGAGCGCTTCACTTTCGAAGCGCTTTAATTATTGTTATAACTATTGTATTTATTAGAGGAGTTGTAGTTGATGACTGTAGAGGAGAAAATAACAAGAGTTGATAAATATTTTAATGATCTAAATGAGTTTATTGCCAAAAATGAGTATAAATATGCAGCTTCCAATATCCGATTTATACTTGAGATCATCTTGAACACTTATATAGATTATTATTTTCCAGAAGGTATATCATACTTTGAAAATATTATAAATAATAAAAAGAAAGATAAAGCGCCTACTACAATGGAATTACTTAACGCTTTATCCTCAGACCCGCGATTTCCCAAAGAACAACTTAGTATACTACATCAAATGCGAAAAATTGGTAACGAGGGTTCCCACGAAGGTGATGAATATTTAACTAACGATCATATACGTATTCACGTATCTGCTATAATTCCACAGATTAACGAAGAAATATGTGTATGGAAAGATTTCATTCAACACGGACATACAGACCTTTTTGAACTAAATAAAGAAAAACAGGCTAAACGTATTCATGGAACTATTGATTATCCGTCAAATATTGTAATAACAACTTTAGTTGTATCTCTTGTTGGAATAGCTTCTATTGTTTTTTTTACAATCAATACAACAATTGATTTTATTCAAAACAGTGTAACTTATGATGCAAAGTATATTTGGGTATGGTATCTTAGCCTGATAGTTTTCTTTGTTCTTGCATTTTATTGCAGAAAATTTGGTTCATTGCACAAAATAATATTCAATATAGGAATTCTATATTTTGTACTCCCAAGAGCATATCAGGTCTTTTGGTGTTTTACCAACGGCTCAAATTTCTTTTCTATGATTATATATTTTTTTATTGCCGGTTTTATAACAACTGCATATTGTATATTGGTCCTTCAGTTTGACAACAGGCAAGGAGGATTAGTAGGTTATAACTAAACACCCAAAAAGAGAAGCCCCATATCAGAGCTTCTCTTTTTTAATAAATTTTAAGTTAAAAGTCATACACCTGGAAAAATCTATTTTTTTTTACATATAAACAACTGTTTCCGATAAATCTTTTCTTGAATCATGATTTGCAAGGGGAGCTGTTCCCTCAGCTGCATATCCAAGATCAAGAAGCATCAATACTTCCTCATTCTCTGGAAGTCCGAGCGCTTCTGCAACCTTATCAGGATCAAAGTAATTAAGCCAGCAGCTGTCAACACCCTCAGCAGCCGCTGCCAGCATCATATGCGTAGCAACGATCGAGGCATCTTCAACTCCGGAATCTCTTTTTTCTCCGGGATATGTGAATACATTATTTTTATCAAAAGCGACTGCAAGAACTGTAGGTGCGCCATATCTGCAAGGTGTAACACTGTCAACCTTTGCAAGCTTTTCTTCCGACTGGATGACATAAACACGCTGTTCCTGAAGATTCTTGGCAGTAGGAGCCAGCCTTCCTGCCTCTAAAATGGCATCGAGCTTTTCCTTCTCTACCTGTCTGCCGTCATACTTTTTGCATGAATAACGCTTCTTGATCAATTCCCTGAATTCCATTTTTTCCTCCTTTTGAACCCCGGGGACGTAGTATAGGGCTCATTTAAATGAGCCTTATATTACGTCCCCAAGGCTCATCTGTTTATTTTACCATCTGCCGGAGCCATGGCACCAGCCTCTGCCCCTGCCTCCGCAGCCATAACCATAGTAGTGTGAGTTTGGTGCAGAATACGATCTCACATCGTCACTGTATCCATATCCCGGATAGCAGTAATAAGGATCTGAATAATAATCCTCATAGTATTCTTCGCTGTCTTCTGCATGTTCTCTGTAATCAAGCAGTTTAATATCTGATGTCTTATCAGCCTCATTTCCATAATAAGCCTGACTCGATTTTTCAGAATAATTCAACGCAGATGCTTCGCTGTTTCCACAGCCTGTAAATGCTGCAAGCGATATAAGAAATGTAGAAACAGCAAGAATTTTCTTAAACTTTGTTTTCATAACTTAATTCCTGTCTAATATCAAAGAAGGCTCTTGATGCAATCCTCAACCTTTTTCATATCAGCTGTAGGCTCAAATCTTGCAACAACCTTACCTTCACGGTCAATGATAAACTTTGTAAAATTCCACTTGATGTCGGACTTATTTCTCCAGTCAGGATCAGCTTCGTCAAACATCTTCTCAAGAAGAGGCTTTAACTCGTGCTCATCAAATCCCTCAAAGCCCTTCTGCTCTTTAAGATATGTGAATAAAGGAAGCTCGTTTGCACCATTCACGTCAGACTTCTTCATCTGAGGGAATGTTGTATTGAAGTGCATTGTGCAGAACTCATGGATCTCCTCATCACTTCCCGGTGCCTGTCCACCGAACTGGTTGCAGGGGATATCAAGAATTTCAAGTCCCTTTTCATGATAGTCCTTGTAGAGCTGCTCAATGGGCTCATACTGAGGTGTGAATCCACATCCTGTTGCTGTATTAACTACCATTACAACCTTTCCCTTGCAATCTGCGAGGTTAAGTTCTTCACCTTTTCCTGTTGTTACCTTGTAATCATAAAACATAGTCTTACTCCTTTCATATCTATATCAAATAGATATCTCAAATCATTATTTTTTTACTCAATTAAATATTAAAGTCCTTCTGTCCAAAGCTTAAGGTCAGCTTCTGAAATCTCTCCACCGAGACGTTTTCCGTCATCAACTGAAGCACCGTCTCCGAGGAGTTCTCTGATGCGTGCAGCAGCTGCTGCTACATCACCACCACCGGAAGTACAGAAAGGAACAACTTTCTTTCCATTGAAATCATATGCATCTAAAAATGTATCAACAACGCTTGGCTCACGTCCCCACCAGATTGGGAATCCGATAAATACCTTGTCATACTGTGCAAAGTTTTCTACTGCTCCTACGATCGCAGGTCTGCAGTTCTTATCTGCCATTTCAACAGAGCTGCGTGACTCCTTGTTTTTCCAGTCAAGATCTTCAGCTGTATAGAGTGTTTCAGGCTTAATTTCAAAGCAGTCTCCCTGCTCGATCTTAGCTATTTCTGCTGCAGCCTTTGCTGTTACTCCGCTTGCTGAAAAATACGCAACTAATGTCTTACTCATTATTTTGTCTCCTTTCAATTCCGGAA
>JAIKZC010000043.1 GCA_024682575.1 Lachnospiraceae bacterium
GCACCATTTCTTAAGCAGGCATCTATTCCAGCCATAAATCCCTTTGCAAGACCACGGTTCTGTTTGAAGTTTACGACATAGTTGACACCCCATTCTTTTGCAACTTCAACAGTATTATCCTTTGATCCGTCATTAATTATAAGGTACTCAATTTCATCTATTCCATCGATATGTTTAGGCAGATCGTCCAGCGCAATTCTTAATGTTTCCGCTTCATTATAGCAAGGTATCTGTATGATAAGTTTCAATTTAATTTCTCCATAATATGAATCAATGTCATTAAGCCTAGCTATCATAACGATTTCTATAAACTTAATAACATTGTCTTCAAAAAGTTTTAGATATTTATAATGCCCGCAACCTTCTTTTTCCAGTCAGAAGCCATTGCAATGACATTTTTTATTTCTCTGTATCTTGTTTTCTCTGTCTCCGAAAGAATGATCACCGCATCAGCCTCTGTAAGAACTCTGCATTCATCCAGATTCTCCCTATCTCCGCTGATAGTTTTGATCTCGTAATTTTTAGAAAGAGACTCTACTATTTCATCAAATCTGGCAGCATTTTTTTCATTTCTTTTACCCACCAGAACATATTTTCTAAAATCCGGATAGAAAGTTCCGATCTTATAGCTGAACATCTCCATTGACTTCGAAGCAGGGAAAGCAAAAATCTTAAACTTTCTCTCTATTTCTGCCGATGAAAGAACAAAATCACCATAGATCAAATAAAGACTTATTCCCATCACAGTTATGATAAGACCGAAGATCAATCCCTCAATAAAGCCCTTAACAATATCTTTTTTAGTTGCCGGTTCTGAAGTCTCATGAATTACCTTTTCTTCATCTGGCTTTGAAAGATTATTAATATTATTATTATAATTAATTATATTCTGCTTAAGGCTATTAACTTCGTTTTTCTTATTTGTCTGTGTCGTTATCAGATCATTATCCAGAACAGAACTAAGGTTTTCATTCTGAATTGATATCATATGAGCTGTCTGATTCGCACTCGTACTATCATAATATTCAAGGATCCTCTCCTTTATCATTGAAGCGACCTTGTCAGCATTTTCCTCATCTTTATTCTTTAATGTAACATTGATTATACATGTATTTGTATCTGGAGCTGTCGCACAGGCCTCTCTAAGATAGCCTTCCTTGATTCCAAGCTTCTCAGATACATCTGACCAGCCGCTTCCATTCACTATGAACTGATTATAGTAATTTGTAATGGAGTTCTTTACATTCTGATCAGTAAACGCTGTACCATTACCACTGACTATCTGTACCTGAAAAGTAGCTCTTACCTCTCTGTAGGGATCTATACTCATCAGAATAGAATTATTTATATAATCATTCTTCACTTCCAGCTGGCTTTCAACATCTGAGATCATCGTGGAATACTTGTCGAGCATAAGATTATATCTCTCAAGCTTTTCCGCATATTCCTCTTCAGAGATCATGCTTTTTCCTTCCTCATAATTGGAAGTCACCTTAACATGACGAGCCGCACGTACGGTAAAGATCAATGTAATTATGAGAGTACAGATTAAAAGTAATTTCTTATGAGCGATTATTCTTAAGGCAATTTCCCTTAAGTTTGTATTTGCCTCATAATTATCCGGCATTAATAATATCCTCCATCTGATACCCGGGTCATTAACTCCTGCAATTCCGTTTTACTGAACTACAGTGCCAATAACCTGAGTATTTCTTTCAGCAATAAATCTCATTTCCTCATCAATCTCAAAGTTAGATGATTTATCAATGTTTTCAATAACGATAACTACATCCGCATTGGAAATACTAATGATCATATCCGGATCATACTTTATCTTTACACCTGACGAAATCTCAATTCCGCTGCCATCCATTTCATTCTTAAGTGCATTTATAAAAGCGTCATTTGAACCATTAAAGTTTTCACTGGATGCAACGAATACCTTTGTGATCTCTTTTTTCTCAGATAATGTCTCTATTTCAGCCTTGAATATCTTTGCAAGCTCATCACAGCTGTAAAAATGAGTCGTTCTGTATCTAAGCTTTCTGAAAAATGCGCTGAGGCCTTTTTTAGGAGCATTTCCTGATCCTAATGCATAGGTCTTGATTCCGTACTTATCCTCCATGGCATATACAGAAAGAAGCTTTGATGAAAGAATATAAGCAAGAAGCCAGTAACCGCCTGCAAGGAAAATTCCAAGAAGAGCACCTACAGCAATAAATTTCTTACTGATAGGATTAACCTTAGTCTCCTCTTTCTCCTCTTCAGTTTCGAGTTCTGCAGCATTGGTGTCCGCCATGAGGGTCTCAAGCTCCTCATCAGACTTAGCCTCTGCATAATCAACCTCCGCAGAGCTCAGTTCCTTCTCAAGAGTTGTTATATTTGTTTCAACTGTTTTGATGTAATTCAGGGCATCATTCTTCGAATTAACTATTCCGTTGTCAACACCTGTTGTAACCGTTGTATTAAGAAGAGTTATCGTATAGGGTGTGGTAATGTCATTAAGACCCTCGCCTATACCCTCAATACGACGTTTAACGTACTCAGCTATAGAATCACAGTATTTTTCATCGGGACCCTTTATTGATACATAAAGAATAGCACTGCTTGTAATATTCTCATCCATACTCTCATTAGTGGAAAGATATACATTCGTTCCGGAAGGAAAATAATCATATGCACTGATAAGCTCTCTTACATAGGCAGAATCAATTTTTAGATATTCTCCGGCCGCTGTGTAAAGCTCATCATTTGTAAGTCTGGATTCATAACTCTTAACTATGAGCTGAAGGTTTTCCTGCTGCTGGGCAGAATTTGTTATATTTCCGGAAACTGTGCTGAGTTTATACTGAAGAGTCTCGGTTACAACAGCAGAGCTGTCCAGATTCATAAGAACGGACTTGCTCAGATAGTTTTCTTTTCCCTTGATTATCTGCTTATAAAGAGCTACTCTATGCGCTATATTATCAAGCTCTTCCATTTTTTCCGCATCTGATGCGGTTTCCTCAAGAGCAAGCAATGCGCTCTCGGTCTTTTCCGATTTAGTCTTGTTAGCACTTTCCTGAGCTGAAATTGCCTTATAGGCACCAACTCCCCCAAGCAATATTGCAAATATGAGCATTGATGCCACTATGCTCTTCCAATGCTCACAGCAATACAGTATGAGATCATTCAGTCTTAATTCGACTTCATTATCTTCGAAATCTCGATTCATGAATCTTTTCCTCCAAACTTTAATAAAAATCTATTTTCCCTGTTTTCCCGGCTGACCTGTCAAACTGTCAGCACTCAATACCAATCATCTGCGCGGATGAGTCAGATCATAAACTCTCTTAAGCCTTGTCTGAACCAGATCTGCATATACCTGTGTAGTGGATATATCCGAATGTCCCAGCATCTCCTGTAC
>JAIKZC010000187.1 GCA_024682575.1 Lachnospiraceae bacterium
TACCAGCTCGCACCACTCAAGGTAAGTTTCCGGATCGTTAGTTGCCTCCGGTCCGCCTGCCATAAGGCGTATCTTCGGTGAGATTTTATGAATATCTTCAATCAATTGCTTCATTAATTCCACATTCCAGATATAAATAGAAAATCCGATCACTTCAGGTTTTCTCATAAGGATACCTCCCAGAATATCCTCATAACGATCATTTATTGTAAATTCAGCGATCGATACGTTATCAGTTATCTGATTTGCATATGCTGCCAATGAATACACAGCAGGATTAGAATGTATATATTTAGCGTTCAATGCCACTAACAAAATCTGTTCTCTAGACATTTAAATATCTCCCAATTGTTTTAGTCCACACCTGTAATTATAAAAATCAGTCCTTAAATATAAAAAGTCCTGCAGCAGCTTTATTATATAACTACTACAGGACTATTATATATTTATCAATCCGAAACATCTACATCCGGTAACAGGATAATTTCATATTCCGGATATTTATCTTTGATCTCATCATAAATTATCTGCAGCCCTTCACGCGGCCTAATGTCAAAGCTCATAACAACATCAAAAGACATTTCCTTAGCTTCCATATCCAGATAAAATCCATGCATTTGAACAACCCATTCATGTGCCATGACAATTTCACGAACATCCTTATGAACCTCCGCAGCTTTATCACTTCCGGTATTGTATGCATACAGACCTACCCCCGCGAGAACAACGCCGGTTTCTTTATAAACTTTTCTTTCTACCCTTCGTGTAAGTTTATCAATTTCTTTCGCCGTCATAGTATCGGGCAGTTCTAGATGAACTGAAACAAAATCCTTATCCGGACCATAATTATACATGATAAGGTCATATGCGCCCCTGACCTCCGGTTCTTCATTCAGCAGCGCTTTGATCCTATTTGTTCTCTCTTTATCAGCCCTTACTCCAAGTAGTTCATTGAGTGTTTCGATCATCATTTCGATTCCGGCTTTAACAATAAAAACTGCAATTATAACGCCGACATATGCTTCCAGCGAAACGCCACTTAGTATGAAAACAATAGCAGATGCAAGTACAGAGGCAGAAAGGATCGCGTCAAACATCGCATCCGATCCTGAAGCGACCAAAGATCCTGAATTGACCTGTTCACCTTTAGCTTTAACATATCGTCCAAGAATGATTTTCACAGCAACTGCTACTGCTATAATAATAAGTGATATGGTGTTATATTCCGGCTTTTCCGGGTGTATTATCTTTTTTACCGATTCCACTGCTGAAGTAATACCTGCATAAAGGACAATTCCCGATACTATCATCGCACTAAGGTATTCTATCCTGCCATAACCAAGTGGATGCTTCTTATCCGGAAGCCGACCGGCAAGTTTAGTTCCTATGATCGTAATTATAGACGAAAGGGCATCAGAAAGATTGTTGACCGCATCCAGTGTAACTGCGATCGAATGTGATACAACCCCAATAACAGTCTTAAATGCAGCCAAAAATACATTCGTCAGAATTCCTATAATACTTGTATTAATGATAACCTTATCCCGGCTTTGAACTGCCGTTTCAGGCATGACTTTATTACCCATGATTTGCTCCTTTACAAACTATATTTAAACCCATACTAATACTAAATCATACAATAGTATCACGAAAAAGCCAAATTAAAATGGCTTTAATTCGGGATTATTCGTAAAGAAATAATAAATATAAGTTTGTAAATAATGAAAGTCTCATCTGAAAGCCCTGGCTAAAAAAATAATCTCCGTAAATGAGACGAGGTCAAATAACTCTTTCTATATCTCCAGCAATATCAATATTAAATTCTGCTGCACCATTTATTCTCTTACCCTCGACCGTGATCTTTCCATGCGGCGTACTATAACTACACTTAAAATGATTCATTGAATCCGGCATCCAGGGATTGATCCTCACCTTCTTAAATCCTGGCTCTAATGCTTCGATTCCTGCAATTCCATTATAATACCACTCTATTATATGCCCCATCATATCGTGACAATGACTTCTTGGATTATCTTCCCAATACTCTCCGAGTGTAGTCATGCCTGCCTTTACAAATGCATAATAGCTTGGATGCTCCTCACGCGTTATAAATTCCGCGATAAGGTCATTTCGTCCGCACTTTCTTGCGGTTTGAATAATATACGGCAGACCAACCTCTCCCGATGAAAAGGCCCTTTTTTCTTCAAGCGTTTTGATAAAAGCCCTCTTTACATCTTCCCTTGCGTAATCAGGAACTATATCAAAATACAGCGGAAGCGCTTCGACAGCCTGTGTCATCACATTTTCATCAGCATGCTCAAAACTTCTGTAAAAATAATGACCATCCTCCTGAACCAAAAGTTTACTGTTGTAATTATCTCTTATCTCTTCCGCGAATTTACCAAGACTGTCTGCATCTTTCTTTTTTTCAAGGATTACGGCAGCTTCCCTCTGAGCTATTAGATCCGCATACAAAAAAGCTGTCTCAATATTTTCTCTGGCAAGCTCTTTATCAGGGTTCCCCCAATCACCAAGTCCATGATTGATAAATCCATCTGCGTTAATCTTTGTTTTTAAATAAAATAGGTATTTCATGCCCATTTCATAATTTTCGCTCAGAACAGTCTTATCTCCATAAAATCTATAATGCCACCTTGCTCCAAGTATCGCTGATGAGCCCCATGGAATTATGTCATAAAAGCTTCCCATTCCAGGCACAGGAATAACATTTGGAATGTAACATGGTGCTTGTGAAGGAACCAGACCCTCTCCTGCCTTAAATTCGCTTCCATCATAATTATGAAAACTATCATTTTCTCCATGCTGGGAAGTTCTCATATCCATAAGGAATTTTTCCCAGAGTTTACGCCCGTCCTTCATAAACATGATCGAAGGTGCCATCAGATGGTTAGGCTCCTGCCATGCAAAACGTTCAATCGTCGGGCAGTCAGTATGTACACTTACCATATTTGCCTCAACTGTTTTTTTTATCATCTGATAAATCTGGTTATATCTTTCATCGTCTGAAGAAAACGAACCTGTATTCTTCCAGGCACTTGTAATGGCATCAGCCTCTATATCTTCTATTTCAATCTTATCATCTGACTTTTCAATCGCAATATACCTTCCGGCAAAATATGTAAATTTCTGGCGGACTGATTCCCATTTATCATCTGTTCCAATACGTACAGTAATAACTGTATCCAAAAGGCACCAGTTTTTCATAACCTGATCAACATCGCCATCAGTTGTTAACTTTTCTGCAGGATAGATTCTGATTTCATCTCCTTTATGACCCTTTACTCTAAATGACAAAATCCCTGCCATATTCTGCTTAAAATCATAGATATCCCTTGATTTATTAAAATGATGCAAAAACTCACCCGGATACGTCCTTATAACCTTTATAGGAGGGTTTATCTGCTCTATAAACTCCCCCGCCGGTTCATCCGATTCAGAAACCTTCTGTGCTATTTCCCAATTATGATCATCAAATCCTGCTTTATCCCATCCCTCGGCCTCAAGCGACAGGTCAAAAGTTTCCGATCCGTACACATTTGACTGAATGACCGGATTCGCCTTTACCTTAAAGCTTTCATCCGCATAAATTTTCTCAATTGTTCCGTCCTTATAACTTATCGTTATTTCAAGGGCAAGTACAAGACATTTTCCAAACGGTTTGTAGGGATTTGGATTTGGCGGCATGAAATCAGGAAATGAAAAAGTGTAATGTTCATCATTCTTAATAAACCATCCATTTCCAACTTCAGCAGCTATCGCATTTCTTCCGGAATTTAAATAGTCTTTTATATCAAAAGTTACATATTCGATAACTTTATTATAATCTGTCCATCCGGGATCAAGCTCATGATCTCCGACCTTCTTTCCATTTATGTGAAGTATAAATTGACCAAGCCCACAAATTTTAATAACTGCGTTGTCAATAGCCTTATTAATTTCAATCTCTTTCCTTGCGTAAAACGGAAAAACCGTTCCGTTGGTTATAAATGATCCTAATTTATTCATGACTTCTTTTTCTCCTATCAAGCTCAACTATCACATCATTTGCAATTTCATCATAATGATATAAAAATTTAACAAGCAAAAAAATAATAACAAGCAGAATGGCCGGTACCCATGCAAATAATGCGGTAATTCCGGTATTAACAGCTTCAGTCTGAACTGCATCAGCTACATAACCGGTTATTGCCAGAATCCATCCTACACTTGCAAGAGCAAAGCCGGAACTTATTTTCTGCGAAAAACTCGTTATAGCAGAACCCATTCCCTCAATTCTTTTATTTGTTTTATACTCACCATAATCAATACCATCAGCAAAAAGAGTGCTGACAGGTACAGCAAGGAGTCCTGTTACAAGACCTGATATAACAGTTCCTGCAATAAGAATCGGCACATTTTGTGTGACACCTGCAATACCTTTGAGCCCAAAACCAATGACCTGACCTATAATACCGATATACATGCAATTCTTTTTACCAAACCTGGCAAGGCATGGTCCAACAAGAATAACTATTCCAACAAGTATAGGAAGAATACTTACAAGATTAAGCGAAGTCGTAAGCATTGAATCCCCCATGGTATATGTATAAAAATAGGTCTGAGCAGACTGATTTACCTGAGTGACAAAATTTACAAGAACAGTCATTATAAGTGCAAACATAAGATATTTATTAGTGAAAAAAAGCTTGAATTCCTCGGCTATAGAAAGCTTTTTTTCCTCCTGCTCCGTAATGCTCTTTTCGACAGATACCAGATATTCCCGTGAAAAAAAGAATCCATATAAAAGACCTAAGGTAACTATTACGCCATATATAATAAATACTATCCTCCAGGCTCTTACGTCCCCACCAAACTTAAAGACAAGTGGAAATGTAGCGGAAACTCCAAGAATTGTGCTGCCAATTCCAAAGAACATTCCAAATGCGCCCATGGAACCACGTTCTGTTATATCCTGAGTCATAAGTGCAAGCAATGCACTTCTGGCTATTCCAACAATTGTAAATAGTACTGCGGTAAACAGTATATAGCTGCAAAAAGCATATATAAATTTAACATTTTCGGATGCATTCTGAGGTATAAAGAATATAAGTGCTACTGACAAACCTGTCGGAACGGAAAGCCATAAAAGCCATGGTCTTGCTTTGCCCCATTTTGATCTGGTTTTATCAATAAGAATTCCGGCAAGTATATCTGATACTCCGTCAAAAAGCCTTGATAAAAAAAACATTGTTCCTACAGCACCTGCTGCAAGTCCAATATTATCTGTATAAAACATAGTGAGAAATGCTGCCAGAATTGTATTTACAGCTTCCGGAAAATCTGCAAGTCCATAGGCCAGTTTCTCTGTAAATTTTAGTTTATGTGTATTATCCATTATCGTTTCCTCCTAGAATACCTTGCAAGTTGATAGATAAAAAATAACACATAAACAGCTTTGCTATAATTATCATAGGCGACACAAAAAAGTACTATTTACGACATGAAAATATCCTTTGTATAAAGTATAATTATACTCAAAACTAACTATTTTTAATTCAAGGTAGATAATATAATGGATATCTTTAATGAATTTCCGGAATTGACCAAAAGAGAATTATATTTAAAAGAAGTCTTTTTAAGCTCCCCAAAAAGAAATCTCGATAAACCCTGCAGTGTCGATGAGGTTCATGACATTTTAGATATAGCCTATGATAATATGATGACTGCAAAAGAGTTTGAAGATGCGCATGAGTATAACTTCATCGACAAAAATCTTGACTGCTCTCTTGTGCGACATATGAGATATAACCCTGCCACCTGGCACAAACACGAATTCTTTGAAATATTGTACGTAATTCATGGTTCTTGTAAAAACTACTTTTCTGACCACCCAATACAGATGCATAAAGGCGATATCTGTATATCTGCTCCGGGTTCTTCCCATGCAGTCAGTGCATTTAATGATAGCGATATTATGCTTAATATTTTAATACGAAAAACTACATTCGAAAGGTATTTTATGGGACTGATGGAAGAGGACGATATCTTATCTTCTTTTTTCTATAGAGCTTTGTATCAAAAAAATAAAATACCATACATATTATTTCACAGCGGGAATGACTCCACCCTAAAATACATAATCGGGCGTGCCTTAAAAGATTTTCGAGGCAGCAGGCGATTCAAAAGACAATTCTTAAATACCTGCCTGTCAGAATTCTTCATAGAATTGCTTCGTTCTTACGAACATACAGTTGAAACTTCGGATTTCAAAAGAAACGGTCTGTCAGAAAATACAGTATTTCTTTTAAGGTATATTCAACAACATTACAAAGATATAAGCCTGAAAGATCTCTCCGAATTCTTCAATTATAGCGAACGCCAGCTTCAAAGAATACTGTTCAAAGCTACCGGCAAAAACTTTATGGAAATTGTTCAGTATCAAAAAATGAAATCTGCCGAGAAAATGTTAACAGAAACAAACCTTTCAGTAGAACAGATATGTGAGGAATCCGGCTATCAATCTCCAAACAATTTCCGAAGGATTTTCAAAAATATACATGGCATCACACCGCATAAATTCCGTGAAATAAACAAAAACAAACAATAATTAAATCCGGCAAATACAAAGAAATTTGCCGGATTTTAAAACTAAAAATACCTCTTTTATTCGAAATATTTTCAATATCCAATTGTCTTATCTACCCGATGCTGTAAAGGATCACCTTTAACATAATTCAGCAGATTCTCGCAAAACTGATGAACATTTTTGTTCAGTGTATACTCAAGAGTCAGATTTCCTGCCGAGTGTGGTGTGATCAAAAGATTCTTTGTCTTCCAGAGCGGGCTTCCCTCAGGTATCGGTTCTGTCTTAAATACATCAAGTGCTGCCCCTCCAAGTTTATCATTATTGAGATTATCCATAAGGGCATCATAATCTACAGCTGTTCCTCGGCCAACATTTACAACAAATGCCCCCTCCGGCAGCATTTCTATCCTTTTCCTTGACAAAATTCCTTCTGTTTCAGCTGTTCCGGGCAGGCTCATTACAAGTAGTTCAGTTTTTGTAAGTATCTTATCCAGCTCGCCAATTGCTAAAACCTTGTCATATACCGGATCTACATGTCTGCCGCTTCTTGAAACACCTATGATCTCAGCCGGCTCAAAAGCTTTTACTCTTTTTGCAAAGGTCGTTCCTATGTCACCTGTTCCCAAGAC
>JAIKZC010000202.1 GCA_024682575.1 Lachnospiraceae bacterium
GCCTTACCCATAGCAGTCTGAAAATCAAGCATTCCCTCTCCGGTTATGACAAGATCTGCATCTTTTATGTATTCCTCAAGTTTTGTTTCTTCCAGAATAATCTGAATGCCTGACTTAAGCTCTGCATTAGTATAGTTAAGAAAAGCAAAGCCAAGTCCGCCTGCTGCCCCTGTTCCGGGATACTCCGCATCTGCATCATGATATAATTTCTTCGTTATCTCTGCATAGTGACCCATCCATTTATCCATATCTTTTACCATATCAGGACTTGCACCCTTTTGCGGCCCAAATACCGCACTGCAGCCATTTATACCGCACAAAGGATTTGTAACATCACATGCCACCATAAATTTACATTCTTTAAGCTCAGCAATAACATTAGTATCTTTGATCGAAGCAATTTCTTTAAGTCCCTTTGCTCCGTGCGCGATCTCTTTACCAGCTTTGTCTAAAAATTCATATCCCAGTGCCTGCAGCATCCCGACACCGCCATCATTGGTCGCACTGCCTCCGATACCAACAATGAACCTGCGGCAGCCTTTGTTTATGGCCTCTTTAATAACCTCTCCAACACCGTATGTTGTTGTATCAAGCGGATTCAGGCTGCTCTTTGGGATAAGTGTGATACCTGCTGCCCCGCTCATCTCTATAACTGCAGTCATAGAATCTTTGATAATTCCATATACACAGTTAACTTTCTCTTCTAAAGGACCGGATACCAAAACCTCTTCTCGCTGACCGTTCATTCCTTCGATTAAGGCTTCAACCGTGCCTTCTCCACCATCCGCTAATGGTCTGACTATAACCTCTGCTGACGGATCTGCCTTTTTAAAACCGGCTGCTACTGCATTTCCGGCTTCTACTGAAGTCATGCTGCCCTTAAATGAATCTATTGCCGTAACTATTTTCATGGATTTCCTCCTAAAGATTTTTCAATGGTAAATATAGTATAGACAATAAATTTATGAAATGCTATGTTATATATAATATTATTTTGCCTAATTTTTATATATTAATGGTATGTATAACATGAGGTGTTTTAATGATAAATACAATTTCAAAACAGCTTGCGCAGCAAATAGTTGATACGATCCATGATGTCTGCGGCTATCATATTAATTTCATCAACACCCAGGGAAAAATCTATGCTTCCAGCAACCCTGACAGGATTGGAAACTACCATGAACTTGGACGGCAGGTAGCCCTTTACGGCCAGACTCTCGAAGTTGACTCAGATAATGAATACAAGGGAACTGATGAAGGCATAAATATTCCTATATATTTTCATCAGAAACTCATCGCCGTCGTCGGAATTTCCGGAAAACCGGATGAAGTTCGCCGTTATGCCCATCTCGCTGAAAGAATTTCAAATATACTTCTGCATGAACAGGAACTTACCGCCGAGAACAGAACCTTAGACGAGAAAAAATTATATCTTATCCGTTCTCTGCAAAATGGTGATCTAGACAATCCTGATTACCTGAACGATTGTTTAACGCATTTTAATATCGATGAAAAGAAGAATTACCGGATGATCTACTTTAAGGTTAATACCCATTATAATCTTGTAAATATATCACTCCTTGAACAAAATATTGATAAGATTTTTAGTCCGTTGAAAGGCTCGGTATATGCTTATATCTATCCCAACAGCTTTGTCGGACTTATTCCTGATACAATTTTTAATAAAAACAGATCTACTTTTTTAAAATTTGCTGTCGATCACAGGGAATTGATAAAAATTGCAATAGGTAAAGCCTCATCTCTGCCCAACAGCAGCGAATCCTGGCAAAGCGCCGAAACAGCCATGAACTCAATAAAAGATACGGATGATCCATTCATAATCTTCGATGATCTTACGCTGGAAATCCTTTTATCCGGTCTCAATCAGCAGAGTATCAGGGAGTACCGAAATAAGGTCTTATCCGGACTTGAGTATGAAGACCTTGAATTCCTGAAGATATATTATGAAGAAAACATGTCTCTTCAAAAAACCTCCGAACGACTCTTTCTCCACAAAAATACCGTTCAGCAAAGACTGAAGCGGATTCAAAATCATTGCGGTTTCGATCCGAGACATTTTAAGGATGCCGTTGTTTTATATTTAGGGATTAATATTACTCTATAAGTCCAGTCTCAAAGCATAAACGGATGCGTGTTTACACGCAAATCCGTTTATGCTTTAGAGACGACAACATGTATGAGTGTGTAGGGCGACAGCCCGGAACACGAATACATGTAGCATGGCGGAAGCACGTAGTGCGGAGCCATGCGTAGGACTTATAGGCATGGTGGCGCACGGCACAGGCCGTGCATGAAAGTTTACTCCTTAAATGCGTCATCTAATACTTTTTTAAGCGTATTTGCAGATTCCTGAAGGGCTTTTGTTTCTTCATCGCTCAAATTGATCGGTACGGAGCCCAGCACGCCATCTCTTCCTACAATTGCCGGCATGCTGAGGGCAACTCCGTCAATTCCGAAATCACCATGCTGAATACTTGAAATTGGAAGTACTGATTTCTCATCTCTGATAATAGCCTCGCAGATTCGCCTTACGCTCATGGCTATTCCGTAATAGGTTGCACCCTTTTTCTCAATAATTCCATAAGCGCTGTTCTTAACATCATCTGCTATTCTCTTCATGGATTCATCATGCTGGAAATGACCCCTCATCTCGCAGAAATCATTGAGTGGAACACCCGAAACATTTGCACTGCTCCAGGCTGCTATCTCACTGTCTCCGTGCTCTCCGATTATAAAGGCATGTACGGAACGACTGTCAACACTCAGGTGCTCTCCAAGCAGATACTTAAGTCTAGCCGTATCAAGAACTGTTCCCGAACCAAATACCCTGTTCTCAGGGAATCCACTGAGCTTTAATGCCGCATAAGTGAGAATGTCTACAGGATTTGCAACTATAAGTAAAATCCCGTCTTTATTATATTTTGCGATTTCCGGTATGATCGACTTAAAAATCCCTATATTTTTCTTTACAAGATCCAGTCTTGTCTCACCGGGTTTCTGTCCTGCACCTGCTGTTACCACTATTACTGCTGCATCTGCTGCATCCTTATAATCTCCCGCATAGATCTGCATAGGTTTTGCAAATGGAAGACCGTGACTGATATCAAGCGCCTCTCCCTCTGCTTTATCTTTATTTACATCTATTAAAACCATCTCGGAAAAAAGTCCGCTTTCCATTAGTGCAAATGCTGATGCCGATCCAACAAAACCACATCCAACAACTGCTGCTTTTCTTTCATTTAATGCTGCCATTCTTTTATCCTCCTCATTTTGTATCTTGTATGTAATCTTCTTGCTTACAGCTATTATAGCACATAGTGTTAGCTTATGCTAACGTATTTTTCTCTAACTTTTTTCATCTTTTTTGCTATTTCTTTGTAAGCTTTTTTATTTCTTGAGGATATAATATCCCTCAGGCATATTTTTTAATGTTGTTTTGACAACATTTTTTTATAAAGCCTAATCTTTTTATCAAACTTTAATTTGCAGAAAAACGTTCTTAAGAGTATAATTGACAAGCTTATGAGAATTAACAGAATTGGAGGAAATACATGGCAAATTCATTTGTAATAAAGGGAGATATTGCATTCAGCAAAAACTTAAAGGAAATAGAAACCTTGCATGATGGATATCTTGTATCTATAGAAGGTAAGGTAAAGGGAGTTTACAGAGACCTTCCTGAAGAATATAAAAATCTTGAATTTAAGGATTATTCAAATATGCTCGTTATTCCTGGCATGACCGATCTTCATGTTCATGCACCACAGTACACTTTCCGTGGTATCGGAATGGATCTTGAATTACTTGACTGGCTGAACCAGCATACATTTCCCGAAGAAACACATTATGCAGACATTGAATATGCAAAGAAGGCATATTCATACTTTTCAAAAGACCTAAAAAGATCATTTACAACAAGAGCTGTGATCTTTGCAACTATTCATAATGAGGCAACTGTCGAGCTCATGGATCAGTTAGAGGAAACAGGTGTAATTTCATATGTCGGCCGTGTAAATATGGACCGCAACAGTGGAGACAGCCTTCTAACCGAAAAAACCGAGGACTCTGTAAAAGGAACCATAAAATGGCTTGATACTGTATCCGGCAGATATGAAAGAACAATGCCGATACTTACACCAAGATTTATCCCATCCTGCTCAGATGAACTAATGACAG
>JAIKZC010000258.1 GCA_024682575.1 Lachnospiraceae bacterium
ATCCTCTATCTCGGCAGCCACCCTGTCCGGCTCAGCCGAAGGGAGGTCTATCTTATTGAGCACCGGAAATACATCAAGATCATGATCAAGTGCCAGATATACATTTGCAAGTGTCTGTGCCTCTATTCCCTGAGCTGCATCTACTACAAGTATTGCTCCGTCACAGGCCGCAAGGCTTCTGCTTACTTCATAGTTAAAATCCACATGACCGGGAGTATCGATAAGGTTTAAACAGTATTCTTCGCCATTTTTTGCCTTGTAAATGGTTCTGACTGCCTGCGACTTAATGGTGATCCCTCTTTCTCTTTCGAGATCCATATTGTCGAGGATCTGGTCCTGCATTTCCCTTTCCGTCAAAAGTCCGGTTTTCTCAAGTATTCTGTCTGCGAGTGTCGATTTTCCGTGATCTATGTGTGCTATGATACAGAAATTTCTGATATGATCCTGTGCTATGTTCATCTATAAAAAACTACCTTTCGTACCTGAGATTCTTTATTTCTTTTTTATAAGTTTATCATAATTTTTAACGAAAAAAAAGTTCGGACAGAGGGATCCGAACTTTTTTAAAAATCATTATATATTTATATATGCAACTAATGCTTAAGCCATTTTGTTTACAGCCTTGGTAAGACGTGAAACTTTTCTTGAAGCGTTGCATTTGTGATAAACGCCTTTTGAGCCAGCCTTCTCGATTGTTGAGATAGCTGATGTAAGAGCTGCTGCTGCTTCTTCCTTATTACCAGTTGCGATTGCAGCGTAAACCTTCTTTGTAGCGTTCTTTACGCCTGTTCTTACAGACTTGTTTCTGTCTGCTCTCTTTGCGCTTGTGATTATTCTCTTCTTTGCTGATTTAATGTTAGCCAAAGTATTATCCTCCATTTCCCGGAAATTAATTATATCTTTTTACAAGCATGTACTCTTTTTCCATGCCTGACACTTTGACTATGGTTTATGAGTGCATACCAATGTATTTTAATGCCGCAGACTGTTATTGTCAATACGGATTTTAAAAATTTCAAAATTTTATAGTTTATTCCTCGAAGGAGACTGTTACGTAGTAGGCGCCGCCCTTGCCTTCCTCTACGTTTGTTACTTTGCCGTGAAGATTTTTCAGAGCTTCGTGGCGGGGGAAGTTTCCCGACATGGCTATTGCAGGTATTATTGTATAGTAAACGACCAGGCCGCCCTGAAGCTGTGACTCCTCCACGTCCACTTCAGCTCCCGGAACTATATGTTCGTATTTGATCTCCATCTTAAATTTCATATCACGCATAACTTACTCTCCTCTATATAAGTCCCACCATGTCCTTAAGCGCCAGTATTACAAAGCCGTGTAAAAGATAAACGCCCTTTGTCTTTGCGCCTAATTTTGACATGAAATTAAATTTTATATTCGGTATGAGAAGATAAAAATATATGATACATATAACTGCTACAAGAAAATGCGCTATCCTGACTTCTGCCGGTTCATGTGATACCGTATAAGGTGCACACTCATAGAACCAGACATAAGATACCTTCTTTGTATAGCCTATGATCAGACCCATTGCAGCTCCAAATGCAGCAGCAGATGTCATCGAAATGAGCATTTTATGATCATGGTAAAAAGTCTTTAATTTTTCTCTTTTCTCTTCATCCTTCATCAAACCTGAAAATTGATGTCCTAATATAAAGAAAGGAAAATATACAAAAATCCTTGAAAGTGTATATTTCATACCTATCTCATGCACATAGCCTACTGCTATGCTGACCACCAGCGATATTATAAAAAGACTTATCTGAAGTTTTTTTCCTCCGTGCGATATCAAAGGAAGAGCAAGGCTCCATACCGCCATTGCCATCATATACCACATGAGCCAATAGGGCTGGGCATAGGTAAATTTCACATCCTTTACGGGTGTCAGTATATAATTTACATATAAAATATATATGGTCTGGAAAACAATATAGGGAACTATGATCCCTGTGAATATTTTCTTTAAATTAAATCTGGCAAAATAACCGGATATAAATATAAAAAGCGGCATGTGAAATGAATATATGATCTTATAGATCGTTTTCACATTTCCGCTTTTTAAGAAAAGCTCAAGGAGATGCCCGACAACCACAAGGATTATGAGCATCGCCTTTATATTGTCCATTCTGTAATCTCTAACTTTATTCTCTTTCACTTTTTTCACACTTTTCTTAAATCAGGAAGCGTCACCCTATATGCAGGATATGCGTTGCAAACTGGAAATATATCGTAAGGGTCACTGCATCGATTATTGTCGTGAGCATAGGTGATGCCATTACAGCCGGATCAAATCCAAGTCTTTTAGCTATCATAGGAAGAGAACATCCGACTACGTTAGCTGTTATAACTGCCATTATCATTGTAAGTACTACTACCAGTGCCACTATCGGATCAAGTCTGTCAACTACAAGGAGCTTCACGAAATTTGCTGCCGCCAGCGTTACACCGCATATAAGAGCCGTACAGAATTCTTTTCCGACTACCCTAAATATATCCTTAAATTCTATCTCCCTTAAGGAGAGGGCACGGATTATCATTGTAGATGACTGTGAACCCGTATTTCCGCCGGTATCCATAAGCATCGGTATATATGCCGCTAGAATTATATATGCCCCAAGCGCATTCTCATAACTCGTAATGATCCTTCCCGTAAATGTCGCTGAGATCATGAGGAGAAGCAGCCAGCCGACTCTCTTTCTCCAAAGATCCAGAGGTCCCATTTTAGTATAGGGAAGATCCGAAGGCACGATAGCTGCCATCTTCTGGATATCCTCTGTAGCCTCTTCCTGGATGATATCGACGATATCATCGACAGTTACGATTCCAACAAGTCTTTTTTCAGAATCCACTACCGGAACTGAAATAAAGTCATATTTTGAAATCACCCGTGCAACATCTTCCTGGTCGGTCAACGTTTCCACGGAGATGACATTTTCCTCCATAACGTCACCGATCAGATCCTCAGGCCTCGATAATATCAATGTTCTTAAAGCAACGATTCCGATAAGACGTCTTCTTTTATCAAGCACGTAGCATGTATTTATAGTTTCTTTATCTATTCCTGTACGACGAATTCTCGCAATAGCATCCGCAACCGTCAGATTTTCCTTAAGGTCTACAAATTCCACCGTCATTATGGAACCTGCCGAATCCTCCGGAAATTTAAGAAGATGGTTTACATCTCTTCTTACATCAGGGCTGGCATTTGAGAGAAGCTTTTTAACGACTGATGCCGGCATTTCTTCCATAAGGTCTGCCGCATCATCGGACATCATGTTATTAATGATGTTCACAGCTTCATTATCTGTAAGTGAAGTGATTATCTCCTGCTCAACATCTGTAGGCAGGAAAGCAAATACATCTGCAGCCATATCCTTTGGCAGCAGTCTGAAAACCCTTACCTGCAGATCTGCCGGGAGTTCTTCTAAAAGTGCAGCAATATCTGCTTCGTTCAATTCCCCGAGTTTCTCTCTCAGTTCATGGTACTTCTTCTCATCGAGAAACTCCTGTACTTCTTCTATATTCATTTTCTCTCCAATCCGCAGCCGAAAATTCACCGCTGAAGAAAGTGGTTTCCGGCGCTAAATTTTTTATATTTAGTATTCCGTTTTCGCGCTGTATAAAGCGCCTTCGTTCAGGAATGTCTGCCATTAAAACCACCGCCTTTCCAAATTGAGAAAAAATCTATTCATTACAACCTATCAAGTTTAGCATTGTGAAAGTTTTGCGTCAAGATTTTTAAGCAATACAGAATAAGTCAAAAAAGCAAAAAACTTTTTGCCATATTAAAATATTAACACAGCAAAAAGTTTGTTAACCTCACTCTGCAGCCTTTAAGGATGCAGAATCAAATCTCAATGTATAGTCTATTTCATGAGGTTTACTCATTGCTGTTGTATCTGCCGTTATCGGAATTTCCGTATCAAATGCAGAAATCGGAATAGTAAATACTGATTTTCCGCTGCTTGTGTCAGCCTCGTAAGTCTCATTATCGACGATCGCATAATCATAATTATCACTTGAAAATTCGATAGCCGCCGTCATTTCGTTGTTTTTCACAGTAATTTTAGCAGGAGAACTGACTGATGCCCTTCCGGAACCACCCGAAAGAGTTACATCTGCAGTATACTCTCCATCCTCAAGTCCCAGGCTTTCTGCACTTGTTCCTCTTGCCTCCTTAAAAGCCGATCCATCGAGAGAATCTGACCTGAATACCAGAGTTCTCGGATACCATTGCTCTTTCTTTTTACTGAAGGCCGCACATTCAATACCCTTATCCAATGCCTCGATCTCAAAAGTAAATACATTTTTTCCATCTGCATCATCCTGAGATTCAATAAGCTCCTCTTTTGAGGCTGCCGCCGCTTCTTCTGCAGTTCCGGGGTATACATACTTATAACCGCTGCCGCTCATATGCATCTCAGCAGTCATCTTTCCGGCCTCAACCGTCAGAGTTGTTTTTTCCGGTGAAAACATAGACGAGCTGCTGTCAACTTTTATCTCGTAAACTCCGTCATTGAGCTCTGTTCCCTCAATTGGCGTCATCCAGCTTTCAACTATATCTTCTGCTTCCACCTGGTCTGCCGAATCCGCTACCTTGCTTGTATCTTCCGCAACTTCGCTGCTTTCTTTAACCTCTGCTGAATTTCCGCAGCCGTTTGATATAACTGCCGCGGTCACAAAAACCGCAGCAGCAATGCTTCTTAAATAAAGTTTTCTCATAAAAAATGCTTATTCCTCTATACTCTCCATCGAATCCTCGATATGATCAACATAAATATCCTGAATATCCTCGTTTGCACCGAGTCCCTGGATAACTGTCTCAACCTCGTAACCTGCCTTGGTAAAGAGTGACTTGATAGAGTCATCATCATCGCCTGCCATGTCGTTGTTTGCATGATCGCCGGCAACTACCATAAGGGGAAGAAGAACTACCTTCTTATATTCACCCTTTTTAACGCTCTCAAGAGTCTCCTCCGGAGTCGGTGAAGCTTCTACAGTTGTAATGAAGTAATTCTCATAACCATCTGCTGTGAGCATCTCCTGAATCTTTGCATATGAAGAGTTTGAATCTGCGCTTGTGCCGTGTCCCATATAAACAATAGCTGTCTCGCCATCATCATAATCTGTTGTGGCATCTGTGATGGCTGAGATCACTTCCTCATAATCCTCATCAGTATCAAGGAGCTGCTTGCCAAGAACGATCTTGTCAAAAGCATCGGAATACTCTGCAAGAGTTGTCTCTATGTCAGTATACTCATGACCATTCATAAGATGTGTAGGCTGAACAACGAGTTCCTTAACACCGTTATCGACAGCCCTGTCAAGTGCGGTTTTTAAGTCATCGATCTCCTGGCCGTCTCTCTCTTTGATATGATTTATGATAATATCACTTGTAAACGCCCTGCGAACGCTCCAGTCCGGATAAGCTTCCGCAACAGCCTTTTCGATGGCGCCGATCGTCTCTCGTCTGGAATCATTATAGCTCGTTCCGAAGCTTACAACGAGGATCTCCTTCTCACCTATCTCGTCAGCGTTAAGGCTGTCATCAAGAGATGCATCACCTGTATCATAGTTTTCCTCATCACCTGCAGCTTCGGTTGATGCTGCCTCTGTCGATGCTGTTTCTGTTGAAGCAGCATTTTCTGCTGATGCAGCCTCTGTGGAGGCAGCTGTTTCTGTCGATGCCGCCTCTGTTGATGCAGCAGCTGTCGATGCAGCTGTTCCTGCCTGCTGACTTCCGCAGCCTGCCAGACTGAATGCTGCAAGTGCAGATGACATGATGATCGCCATTAATCTGTTAACTTCTCTCTTTTTCATAGTATCCTCCTACTATAGCCCGGATCTTATCCCGGCTTAAAATAAGTTTAATCTATCACAAACGGAAGAATCTATATCAAACAATTCTCCGATTGTTTCGCTTTTCATGAGTTTTTCCGGACTGTCACAGGCGAAAAGCCCGTTGTCTTTAAGCATTAAAAGCTTGTCCGAATATTCTCCTGCCAGATATATCTCATGTATCGATATGATAATGCTCATCTGCTTTTCTGAAACCAGTCTTTTTAAAAGATCCATTATCTCTATCTGATATTTGAGATCGAGATATCCTGTCGGCTCATCCAAAATAAGGATTTCTGTTTCCTGCGCTATGGCTCTCGCTATGAGCGTTCTCTGTTTCTGCCCGTCACTTAAATGCTCAAAAGGCTTATCCTTAAGCTTCATGCAGTCAGTCGCTTCAAGCGCTTCAAAAACTTTTGACTCATCATTGGCCGTCAGATTCCCGAACCAGCCGGTGTAGGGATATCTTCCCTTCGCCACCGTTTCGAATACCGTTTCCGAACGGTCAACCTCACGTCCGGTAAAAAGCACTGCAAGCTTCCTCGAAAGCTCTTTTCCTGAATAATCCCCTATCTTTTTTCCTTCTATAAAAATGTCACCGGAAATTGCATCAAGCTGTTTTGAAATTGTCATAAGGAGAGTTGATTTTCCAACTCCGTTAGGCCCCATTATCGAAAGTATGCTTCCCTTTTCCAGTTCCAAATTCAAATTATTAAGAACAGGTTTCTTGGGGTCATAGCCAACCGTCAGATCACTTAATTTAAGGCAGACAGATTTTCTATCGATATTTTCAATGCTCATTTCCCCGTCTCCTTCCCGCCATCATCACAAGTACCGTAGGTGCTCCAAATATAGCCGTTACCGTTGAAAGCGGAAGCTCAGTCGGAAGTGTCGCCGTACGTGCGATCAGGTCGCAGAGCATGGTAATGACCGCACCCAGCATAAAGAGTGCCGGGA
>JAIKZC010000329.1 GCA_024682575.1 Lachnospiraceae bacterium
TAGACAACGATCTCGGCCTCAGCCCACTTAGCGAGCTGGTGCTGGATAACCGTCTTACCTGTTCCGAAAGGTCCGGGAACGGCTGCGGTACCGCCTTTAGCGATAGGGAAGAGGGTATCTACTACTCTCTGTCCTGTGATAAGCGGTGTGTTAGGCGGAAGCTTTTTCTTATAAGGTCGTCCGCGACGAACGGGCCACTTCTGCATAAGTGTTACATTATGGTCTTTTCCGTCTGTTCCGCTTACAACTGCTACGGTCTCCTCAACTGTGCAGGTTTTGTCGGAGATGGACTTGATCGTTCCTTCGATACCGTAAGGGATCATGATCTTGTGAACGACAGCCTTTGACTCCTGGACGGTACCGATGATATCACCGGCAACGACCTTGTCGCCTGCCTTTGCAGTAGCCTTGAAATCCCATTTTGCATCTCTGTCAAGAGAAGGAACTTCAACACCTCTGGTAAGGAGATTTGAATTGGTTGCTTCGAGAATCTTAACAAGAGGTCTCTGAATTCCGTCATAGATACTTCTTATAAGACCGGGGCCAAGTTCAACGGACATTGGAACGCCGGTAGATTCTACAGGAGCGCCGGGGCCTAAGCCTGAGGTCTCCTCATATACCTGCACGGAAGCCTGATCGCCGTGCATTTCGATAATTTCTCCGATAAGTCTCTCATCACTTACACGCACAATATCGAACATGTTCGCATCGTGCATTCCTTCAGCGATAACGAGAGGTCCGGATACTTTTTTTATCGTACCTTTGCTGCTCATTTATGTATTTTCACCTGCTTTCTTAGTTTAGTTACTCTGATGAGCCGAAGAGAATATCGCTTCCTACGGCCTGCTCTACGGACTTCTTTACTGCATCGACACCAAGACCTGTATTTCCGGAAACACCGGGAATCAGAATGATCGCAGGAAGCTCTGCCTCACGATAATGATCGATCTCAGCTTCCAGCTTTGAGGCAAGCGCCTCTGTAATGTAGATAACAGCGTAGTCGCCCTCGGCAAGCTCACGGAGCTTCTTTCCGGCGACAGAGGGATCGGTGACGGGGAAAGTGTCCAGTCCTAAGGTTGCGAAGCCGTAGATGCTGTCCCAGTCACCTATAACTGCAATCTTATACATACATCTCCCTTACCCTTTCCCGGACTGACTCTTCCGGCAGGTCGTTCAACTTGCCTGAAAGAACTATCCGAACTGTCTTGATCTCATTCTCTCTAGCGAGAATGTAGGCTGCCAGAGGTCCAATGGTGAATGGATGATGGATCTCAGGTTTTATAGCCCTTATAATCAGATTGTCGCCCCAGCGCTCAAATGCTGACATTGATTTTTTCAGCTCTTCAACGCCGTCGGCATATTTTGTCATTTGCATATAATCGCAGATCGCATCGAATCCGTCGAGAGCCGCATCTTTAAGTCTCCTTATGTCGAGGGTTTTGCAGGGTGCAAGTGCCTTCTCAAGGAATGCGGCATCCTTTCCTGTCTTTGCGGCGCGCACAGCGATCTTTAAGTCTGCCGTTACTACCGTAAGCTCGCCGTAAAGCGAGAGGATAGGATTCTTTGTTGCGTAGCCGGCTTCCAGAATTGCCTCCAGAGCCGCTTTGTCGATGAGCACGTCCAAAAGCTGGCCGTCCCTCGTATGAAGGAGGGAGTTAAAGCCTTCTTCGGCTACGGCTCTCATGCGTTCGGGAAGGAGGTCGAAATGTCTTTCCTCTATAGCCTTCAGTATGGTTGCCGGTTCTATCGTGCCCTGACTGATGTAAATGTCATCTCTCTTTGAGTTGGTGCATACTGCCTTGATCGCTGCCTTCAGATTGTGATAATCGTTTGCGTAAAGGAATACATCGAAAACTGACATATCTTTTACAAGATCGGCGATCAGAGCCCAGGTCTTTTTTCTCTCGGCGGCAAGCATGCCCTCTGCCGAGTTGTCCTCGCCTTCGCCCCAGCCTTTATCGACCAGGAGCTGTATGCATTCTTTGTAGGTTTTTGCACCTACCAGCTGCTCTAAATAGCTCTCATTTAAGAGTGACAATTCTTTTGTACGGATGCGCGCGACTGCATAGATATAATTTTTATCTGCCAATCTTTATCCTCCTTAAGCCGCGCTCATGAAAAGAGTAGCTTCTGAACATCATCCTGTACGCTTTCTCTTGCGTCATCGATGAGTGCCTTTATTGAGCAGTTCTCCTCGATTCCGCCGTAGGATAATATAAAGCCTCCGTCAATATTTGCCGTTTTGTCAGATAGTGTAAGTTTGCCGCCTTTTGCCTCGGCTTCAAGGCTTGCGGTTTTTGCATAGCCTGCCGGGAGACGACCGAGATCCGCTTTGTTGAAGATGATCTCACCGGCTTTTCCGGCTACGGCATAACGTTTGATCATTTTTGTCATAAGGTTGAAATAAACGTCTGCCGGCATCTTCTTGATATAGTCTTCAGCCTTGTCGAACATTTCGGCAATGAGTTTCTGCTTCTCAGCAAGAACTGCCTGCCTCTTGATAAGGTCAGCCTGGCTCTTTGAACGGGCAATGGCATTTTTTGCGGCAATGTCGCCGTTTACCTTGATCTGTTCGATCTCACCCTCGGCCTCAGCCTTTGCTTTTGCAATGACTTTATCGGCTTCGCTGCGGGCCTTGTTCGTTATGGAAGCGGCCTGTGCGTCGGACTCACTTTTTATCTGACCGATTATTTTGTCTAATCCAGTCATGTGCTGTCCCCTTTCGTTTGAGAATATTACAGAGCTGCTACACCGTTGATTGCAAGAATTGAAATCAGGAGAGCGAGGATTGCGTATGTCTCAACCATTGCGGGGAAGATCATTGACTTACCGAACTGATCGGGTCTCTTTGCAACGAGTGCGATAGAAGCAACTGCTGCGTTTGACTGCATCATTGCGGATGCAAGACCAACGAATGCCATCGGAAGACATGCGAAAAGGTATGCAAGACCTTTAGCTGCTGTATCGGGAACTGTTCCACCCATAACACCGATATTTGAAAGTGCGATGAACGCGATCAGAAGACCGTAGATACCCTGTGTACCGGGAAGGAGCTGAAGAATAAGAACCTTAGAGAACATTGAAGGGTCCTCAGTAACAACACCTGCTGCTGCCTGGCCCGCACGGCCTGTACCTATTGCGGAACCGATTCCTGCGAAGAGCGCTGCTGAAGCTGCGCCGAGAATTGCTAATGCTAATCCCATAATTAATAATCCTCCTTAACCTTGAAATATTTAGTGTTCATTGAGAACGGTAAAAATGCACGACCGCCGCCGTTGTAGAACTTTCCGAAGAACTCAACGAAGGTAAGACGGTTTGAGTGAACGTATGCACCAAGAGCATTTATACCGAAGTTTATTGAGTGTCCGACAAGTGCAACGATTATGAAGAGTATCGCACCGGCAATGCCGCCGCCTGCCATGCTTCCGAGCTTGTTGAAAACCTGCGAGATAACTGTTGTCGCAAGTCCAAGAGCAAGAAGTCTTGAATAGGAGAGCAGGTCACTTAAGTAACCGGTAACGTTGTAAAGAGCGTAAGCTCCTTTCATAAGTCGCTTGAAGGGATTCTTTGATTCCCTGCCGCCTGTAAGGATGATCCCCACTGCACCGACGAGGGCAACTACTGTGCCGATCAGAACGCTGGTATCATTTCCAAGAGGAGCTGTAAGTCCTACGATACCGTAAACGATCTTTTCGTGAAGTCCTACTACGATAAGTCCGGTAACGAGCATGTACCAGAAAACCACGTCATAGAGGGCATCCAAAGGCTTGCCGTTTTTAATGTCAGTGTAGAAAAGGATTGCAAGACCTACATAAAGATGAACGATTCCTATTGTGAAGGAAACGAGGAGCATCTTCAGAGGATCTTTAAGCGGATCGATCCAGCACCAGGGAGTAATTTCATTACCAAAGAATGTCTTTGTTACTACGGGGATCATGTCACCGAAATAACTTCCGAAGAGTATTCCGGATATGATGGTTCCGAATCCGCAGAAGAAGAACATCCTAAGGATCTTCCGCATGCCGGTTTCCATATTTTTAAATTTTGATAAAAGTATTCCGGTCGCAATGACCATTATGAGACCGTAGGCCGCATCGGAAAGCATCATGCCGAAAAGGATATAATAAAAGCATGATACAGGAACCGTGGGGTCGATCTCGCCGGGACCCGGCAGTGAATAATCGCTTACAACACCTTCGACAGGAGTCGAGAAAGGATTATTCTTGAGGACTATGGGCACATCATCCGACGGAAGCGGATCTGTGAACTCCACTACAGCGTCCTTATAATTGGACATCAGCCGGTCTATCCGTCCGGCTTCCGCTGCGGGAACCCATCCTCTTATGATAAATACTCTCTTACTTACTGTGAGCTTTGAGATTATGTCGTATTTATCCGACCTCATCGTGAAGTAATCCTGAAGGAATTTCAGGTTAGAACGCTCTTTGTCGTAGCTTGCGATCTGTCCCTGCAGGCGCTCGATCTGAGCGTTGGTTTCAGCATAGTGTTTTTTCAAATTGTCGAGTTCCTCTTTGGGAACTGCGTCTGAAACCGGTGCGCGGGCAAAATTCATGCGGCGAAGTGCTTCCTCTACCGCATCTCTGTCATCTTTAAGACAGAGGATCATAACGCAGGTCTGTTCATCGGAAGATGAGATGACGCTTACATCGAGGCCGGTGATATCGGGAGAATGTGACTCGATAGTACCGACAATGGTCGCTTCATCTAAGGCTTCCGGAAAAGATCCTATAAACGCGCGAGTCTTTTTCGTTCCCTTGAAACTCAATGGTGCGTCCATTGAAGTCCATGGGCTCAAGGCTTCCATCTGCGCTTCCGTTTTAGGAATTTCGGCGTTTGCATCTACAAGCTCTTTATTGAGGGCATTGAGACGTTTTGCCGTTTCCATGATCTTGTCACGCATGGCGACATTTTTCTCATATTCAGCTGTATTGATAACTGTGCGGCCTTTGAAAGAATCGGCAAGTCCGCTTTTTTCAGGGGAATATGTGTTTAGAATTTCCAATGCAGAAGCTGCTAAAGCTCCGTTTTTTTCAAACAGGGCTTTTGCGTCAGATGTGTCCTTAAACGAAAAGACAGGGTCGTCGGCAGGAAGAGCAGAATCTTTTTCAAATTCCACTGTCTGCAGACGCTGCAATGACTCAAGGATTGCCTTTCGGTCTTTCCTTAATCCAAGAATCATTACCCGCTTCATGGGTAAAACAGCCATACCTTTTGCTACCTCCTTTTCGTATTATAGTAATGCTAAGAAAGTGTAAAAATAAAGCTAATCAAAAAACTAAAATGGTTCAGGAGAGGCTCTTAATAATAAACTGGATCGCCTCATCCTCTTTTGCTGCTGCGTTTTTACGCAGCGTTTCCGTGTCTTGCTGTGCGGCAGACTTTGCTGATTCGATAAGTTTCGAACCTTCAAGTTCAGCAGCTTCGAGAGCGCTCTTCGCTCCGGCCATAGCTTCCTTTGTCATGGAAACCTTTAGTTCAGCTGCTTCAGCGTCGGCCTTTTTTACAATCTCCTCCGCGTCGAGATGAGCTTGTTTTTCAGCTGCGTCCGATTGCAGTTCCGCATTGCGGATCGCCTCGATTGTGTCAGTCGCCAATCTCTTTCACCGTCCTTTTTCCAATGGATTCTGTTTCGTATGCTGTTTAAAAGGCACTAAATTTAATGCATTTAATGTGATTGCATACAATGTACGGCAATTCGCACAATAAAATGCCCAAAACATTGATAGATACAGTAATTTTATTTTATCGTATGAAATTAACTTAGTCAATTAAAACGAAAAAGAACTATTAAAAATACAATCTGATTAGGTATTATTACTAAAACTTGCATAAATATGGGCTAAAGGCTTAAAATAAAATAGACTATGTTTAAAAATAAGCATGAACGGCACGGGCTCGGCACCGGCTGTTTTAAGATATATAGCGAGGAATAAAATTGAAAAAATTAATTATTAAGATTGCAGCCTTTTTTCTGGCTTTCGGACTTGGCCTGTTTATTTTCAGCGCCCTGATGAACAGGGAAGCCACGGAGATCACGGTGGATATGAAGGAGGCGTCGCTTCCGGTAACTTCTGTTGTATCCGATGGTTTCGAGATAAACGATATGTATGGCTACACCGGCACTGTCGACAAGAATCTTCTGAGGGATTCGCTGACACCCTTAGAGAAGGGCAGGACTTTATCCCTTCTTATCAATACTTACGGGGATGAGATAAAAAAGATCAGTTATGAGGTAAGATCTGCAGATGCAGCAAGACTTGTGGAAAACACCGAAGTCAGTGATTTTAAGGAAGAAAACGGCAAGATAAATCTGAAGATACAGATCAAAGACCTTATCGAGAGCGACAAGGAGTATATCTTTGGACTTAATCTGACGGATAAAGAAGGCAGGGAGATTTACTATACCACGAGGATCATCTATGCCGAAGATTTCCATCAGAACGAGCTTTTGAAATTTGCGACTAATTTTTCAACTCTTACTTTTAATAAGGAAAAGGCAAAGTCACTGATCAGTTATCTGGAGAGCGATTCTACGGGAGATAATTCGACTTTTGCCCATGTAAATATCCATTCGAGCTTTGACCAGATAACCTGGGGCAATCTAAATATCGCTGCTCCGGAAAATGTTGATATAAAGATTTTTGAAATGGATGATACCACGGCTTCCATAGGCCTTTCCTATATAGTCAGCCGGGAAGAGGTTTATTATAAGGTAAATGAATATTACAGAATCCGTTATACGGCGAGTCGTACCTATCTTTTGGATTACGACCGTGACATGGATGCGGTCTTTGATGCCGATGATGATTCTGCTATCACAAAGAGTACGGTTTATTTGGGAATTACGGCTTCTGATGTAAATATGATGGAAAGCGAAGACGGAGGTGTCATAGCCTTTGTTCAGAATGGAGCCCTTTATTCGCTGAGGGAAGCTGATTCAAAGATCGCAAGGGTCTTCTCGTTTTTCGATAACGGAGGAGATGATCCGAGAAATCTTTTTGATGATCACGATATAAAGATCTTTTCTGTCGATGAGGCCGGAAATGTGCAGTTCATGGTCTATGGATATATGAACAGGGGCAGACACGAAGGCGAGGTCGGGGTTGCTGTCTATTATTTCAACAGTTCGAGAAACAGGCTTGCAGAGCAGGTCTGGATCCCGGCAAGCAAGTCATTTGAGATACTCAAAAATGACGTGGAACTCCTTTCCTATACAGGAGGCGGAAATGAGCTCAGTATCTACATGGACGGAGCTATTTATAAGGTTGACCTGATAAACTGCATAGCAGAGACGGTTGCCGGAAATCTGGACAGAAACAGCATAATGGTTTCTAAAAACAACAGATATGTGGCATGGCAGAGCGAGGACGGCGCGACCGTTGTACTTGCAAATTTGAGTTCGGGAAGAAAACGTGAGATAACCAGGGGCTCCGATCATGAAGTAACTCCTCTTGGATTTGTAGGAGATGATTTTGTTTACGGAGTTGCAGGTAAATCGGATTATATCAAGAATTCTTCAGGTGTTTCCATCCTGCCTATGAGTTCTGTTTATATAGAAGATTATGAAGGAACTACGCTTAAGACCTATACAGAGGAAAATATTTATATAACAAGAGCGGTGGTAACTGATGCAGAAGTACTCTTAAAGCGTATTTATATGCAGAGCGGCAGCGGAAGTTATTCGAGTGTTTCCGATGATGAGATAGTCAGCAATATCGAGGAAGAAGTCGCTAAAAACACTATTTCGGCAGTAACTATCGATAATCTGGAAACAGTTGTTGAGATCGACCTTGCCCACAAGCTTACGGCAAAAGTAAGGACGGTGAAGCCGGAAGAGGTAATGGTAAGCTCGGCGGTATCGTTGTCCATTCCAACAGAGCAGACGGATGAACTCTATTATGTTTATTCTAAGGGAAGCATCACGGGAATTTATGCGACGGCGAGTGAAGCAGTAAATGCGGCAGATACGGTTGCCGGCATAGTAGTTGATAATGAGCAGGATTACATTTGGAAGAAGGGTGACAGAAAGACTGAAACGAAGATAACATCTATAGAAGGAAAAGGTGTTAATGATGGCGAAACGAGCCTTGCAATATCTTTGGAGGCAATGCTTTCAAATGCCGGAATTTCTGTAAAGGTGTCGGATCTTTTGAATGCAGATGAAGACGCGATGGAGATCATAGAGGATAAGATACAGGGTTCAAAGGCACTTGACCTTTATGGATGCTCTTTAAGCTCTGTTCTCTATTACGTGAGCCAGGGAACTCCGGTACTTGCGAGAGTTGACGGAGGAGAAAATGTGCTCATAGTCGGATATGACAGCAAAAATACTATAATCATGGATCCGACAACGGGAACGGTTTATAAAAAGGGAATGAATGATTCAACGGCATGGTTCCAGACTCAGGGAAATGAGTTCGTAAGCTATGTTATGACGGAATGATTATCGAGGAAGAAAATGGCAGCAGAAACGCAATTAAATGAAGAAACGATCACAAGGCTCCGGGAGCCGCATAAATACAGTGTGATCATGCACAATGATGATTTCACCACAATGGAATTTGTGGTGGAAATCCTCGAGGATATTTTTAAGAAAAGCAGCGAGGAGGCGGAGATATTGATGCTCGCTGTACACAGGGGCGGCAAGGCTGTAGTGGGAACCTATCCTTACGATATTGCCGCATCTAAGGTGAATGCGGCCTTGATGAGAGCCAAGGCTGCAGGATTTCCTTTTAAGGTGACTATGGAGGAGATAAGGTAAATGAAAGTAACTGAAGAAGTTGCGAAGATCATTAACAATACTTTTGCTCTGGCAGTAGAGAGAAAATATGAATTTGCGACACCGGAGCTGCTGGTTCTGGTGATGTGCGAGAGTACGTCTTTCAGGAGGGCTTTTTCGGAGTGCGGAGGAAGTGTTTCAGAATTATCGTCTAAACTGGAGGCATACCTTACCGAATATGTGGACAAGGCGGAAACGAAAAAGCCTGAGATATCAAACGGGCTCAGCATGGTCCTGGGGATCGCACAGAATACGGCGAATAACAGCAGCAAGGAAGCGATAGAACTTTCGCATCTGGTACATGGTCTTTTTGGACTAAGAGAAAGTTATGCGCTTTATTTCATAAGGGAGCAGGGTATTGATGAGATAGCTCTCCTGCAGGAAATAGCAGCGGGAGAAGAGGAAGTTATGTCTTTTCCTGAGCCTTCTGTGGCTGAAAATGAAAGCGTACCGCAGGGAGCTGCGTCTGCGGCAGAATTTGCTCCCTGCATAAATGACATGCTCGATAACGTAAATCCTCTGATAGGCAGGGAGGAGGAGCTCGAGCGGACTATTCAGATCCTTTGCAGAAAGGATAAGAACAATCCTTTGCATATAGGTGAGCCGGGTGTCGGAAAAACAGCCATAACCTATGGCCTGGCGAGACTTTTAAACGAAGATAAGGTTCCGGAAAGCCTTAAGGGAGCGAGAATATATTCACTCGATCTCGGAAGTGTGATCGCGGGAACCCAGTACAGGGGCGAGCTCGAAAAGAGGCTTAAAAAGATCTTAAAGGCGGTCTCCTCAGAGGATAAGCCTATTATTTATATAGATGAGATCCACAATCTACTGGGCGCCGGATCAACTGGACATGGTTCTTTTGATGCGGCAAATATCCTTAAACCTTATTTAGCCGAAGGAAAGATAAGATTTATCGGTGCGACGACTTTTGAAGAGTATAAAAAGCATTTCGAAAAAAGCAAGAGTCTGGTCAGAAGATTTCAGAATGTTGAGATCAAGGAGCCCGGGATCGATGAAACTGTTAAGATCCTCAAGGGACTTAAAAAGAAATATGAGAAGTTTCACGGCGTAAATTATGGAAAAGGCGTAATTGAATATGCCGTTGAAATGAGTGCGAAATACATAAATGAGCGCTATCTCCCGGATAAGGCGATCGACCTGATCGATGAGGCCGGAGCCTACAGAAAGATCCATCCGCTTGATAAAAAGAAGCAGATGGTGGGAAAAGACCTGATAGATGAAGTTCTGACAAAGATCTGCAGAATTCCTAAGCAGACTGTCGAGGCCGATGATACGGAAAGTCTTGCGAGCTTGGATAAGAGGATCCTTTCTCAGATATTTGGGCAGGACAGGGCTGTATCTCAGGTGGTAAATGCGGTCAAGTTCTCAAAGGCAGGACTGGCCGAGGAAGGGAAACCCCTTGCAAGTCTCCTCTTTGTAGGACCTACGGGTGTCGGAAAGACGGAGATCGCAAAGACTCTGGCGAAGGAGCTTGGGATCAAGCTTGTCAGATTTGACATGAGTGAATATGAGGAGAAGCATTCGGCAGCAAAGCTCATTGGTGCGCCTGCGGGCTATGTGGGTTACGAGGATGGAGGACTTTTAACCGAGGAGATCAGGAAGAATCCTTCCTGCGTCCTTTTGCTTGATGAGATCGAAAAAGCGCATCCGGATATTTACAGCATGCTTCTGCAGGTGATGGATTATGCTACGCTGACTGACAACCAGGGACGAAAGGCTGATTTCAGAAATGTGATAATCATCATGACTTCCAATGCCGGTGCCAGCCGCATGGGAAAGAGCGGGATAGGATTTCAGGCAGAGGATAAGTCTGAGGATACGCTGATGGATGCGGTCAAGCATACTTTCCAGCCGGAATTTCGCAACAGGCTGAGCGCGATAGTTGCATTTAACGGCATGGACGAGTCGATGGCCGGACTTATTGCGGATAAAAAGCTTTCCGAGCTTAAGGAAACTCTTCTTAAAAAGAAGGTTGATATCAGTGTGAATAAGGAGGCAGCGGAGCTTCTTAAATCAAAGGGCATCAGCAATGAATACGGAGCACGTGAGCTCGAGCGTGTGATCAGAAATGAGCTTAAGCCGCTTTTGGTAGATGAGCTTCTTTTCGGAAGGCTTAAAAAAGGCGGTAAATGCAAGCTTATGGTTAAA
>JAIKZC010000395.1 GCA_024682575.1 Lachnospiraceae bacterium
ATTAACAGTTTGAGCCATATAATCACATCCTTTCATGTATTTTATAGTTATATAATAATAAAAGATAAAGAAAAATACAAGTAAAAAGCATTATTTATTCTTTATATTTAAGAGATATAATTTTCTGTTTTTTTGTTCAATAAATGGTAATATAATTTTATGAACAGTTTTCGACTAAATAAATGCGTTCTCCTGGATTGATTAAACACAGGAAAACGCATTTATTTACTTTACCTAACTTATTCCACAATATCAAGGAAAAGTGTTTACTTACTCTATAGTATAATAGCCAATAATTTAAAAGACAATAATAGTGAGCTAATAAGAAATATAGATAAATCTATAATTAAAAAGGGCTAGTTAAATTCAGTATTAAAGTGGTCATCTCGAATCATTAAGGAGCAGATTCATCTACTTTACCATCTTTGAATCTTAGTATATATCTCACAAGATTTTTTTCCACCTTTGGTGAGGCATTTCCATGTGAACTACCCATCACCTAAAGTCATGGGTTTTCTGGATGTCACATTATAAAGTGATTGATATTTTAAGTTTTTTTTCAATATATAGTTAAAGATAAGGTTCGACGCATCGCTGGAATTAGCGGAGCGCCCAGAGCCTTTTTCTTTTAAATATAGGCATAGCACCTATATTCATCGAAGCCTGATGCTTGCAGGGAAAATTTGACTTTGAGCTTGTAAATAATATGGGATAGGAGTATAGTAAAATTAAGTGACACTCTGAGTGTCAAATAAGGAGAAATAATACATGAGAGATCCTAGAAAAGACAGGGATGATATGGCCCTAAGACGCGAAAACATGCTGCGCGTGGCATATCGTCTTTTTTCGGAAAATAGCATCACGTCCGTCAGTATGGCAGATATTGCGAAGGAAGCGGGCTGCGGCAGGAAAACACTTTTTCGCTATTATGATTCCAAGGTGCAGCTGGTGATCGCCGTGGCGGTACGCCAATGGAGGGAGTTTTTGGCGGAAAACCGGAAACGACGACCGGACGACGGCTTTGCGGAAATGAGCGCAGAAGAGGTCTTTGCTTTTTATCTGGATTC
This sequence comes from Lachnospiraceae bacterium, assembly GCA_024682575.1. Taxonomy (GTDB): domain Bacteria; phylum Bacillota; class Clostridia; order Lachnospirales; family Lachnospiraceae; genus NK4A144. Next base: position 1,068 of record JAIKZC010000395.1, read on the forward strand.
CTTTTTGATCCTCTACCGGGATCATAGGGATCTGCTGCGTTTTAATCAGTTTTTTAATATATACATCCTTTCGGAAAAACCGGAGGAGGGAAGCATGAAAGCTTATGGCGAGCTGGCAGCCTGGTTGGAAAAAGAATTCCATATCATATACGAGAAGGCACTGGTGGACCATACGATCCGTACCGACATCCCCGAAAAGGAGATGTTTTCCACCATGCTGCATGTGATGCTGGCGGTGGTGACCAGATATGCCGTGGGCCTACTCTACCGACCGGGGGATGACTTTGATGCGATGCGGGAACTGAGGACTATAAAAGAAGCCCTGCTTTTGCAATATCGCAGCAGAGGTTGTAAGGAATAGGACGAAAGATAAACACACGGGGGGAGGAAGAACCATGAGAAAATGAAAAAACTAAGCAACAGGATCATCTCGGGTTTGCTGGTCTGGACCATGCTGACCGCGGAGCTCCCACTGCCGGTACTGGCGCAGGAGAGCGTTATCGAGGATCAGGAGCAGGAGCGTGCCAGTGAGGATCAGCCGCAGGAGAGCGTCAGTGAGGATCAGGTCTCGGAAAACGAGGTATCATACCCTGTCCTTAATAAAACGCAGGCAATCGATGATGCAGAGCTTAAGATCCAGGGAACGGGGGAAGATGAAGATATGCTCAGTGTGCCCCTTACACTGGAGGCTGTCAATGAAGGAACGACGACCATTACTTTCAATAATGAACGTGATCAAACTATCAAATACAGTATCGATGGGGAGGAGAAAACTGCCGTTAGTGACAATATCATCAATATCGATCTAAACAAAGGGCAGACGGTACAGCTCTACGGTGACGGGACGAAAAACTAATGTTAACTATCTGGAAATGCTTGCAACTAAAGTAAGAGGCGATAACATTTTATCACACATAGATGCTGGTCCACTTTTCAACTGGTCTGATGGGGTGGCATCTGAAGGCTGCATGGTTATAAACCAAGCAAATGAATGGATCCGGTTCGGGACAGATGGGAGCAGCGTACCTTTTATCCCCAGAGGCTGGCATGTGCTGGGTAGCGATCCGGCTGTAGAGGCTACCCATGATATCATGCTTCCCGAAGGGATTAGTGCCGGCCTTGTGTTTGATGATGGAGAATCGTATAGTGTTGATTTTGCCCCGAACGGACGCACGGTCACACTGGAAACTGCAACAGGCTATGATTATGATGGAGGCTTTGTTGTTACGGATGCTGATCAGCAGGAATCGTGCTAAAGGATAACTTTGTCCTTTAGTGCGACGGTTTTGTTTGTTTTAAAAGTTTCATTCATGAGGAGAACTTAAAAATGGGTAAGGTAAAGTGCATTTTAAAAAGCATAGCTGCATTAAGCCTGTCGGCAATGCTGACGGTAAATTCAGTTCCAACAATGACTATTGCTGCGGTGAATGATAATGAAGCGATAATTATTGAGAATGAAAGTTCTGAGATAACTACCGGAAATGAAAGTACCGAAGAGGCTTCAGACAATAAGGATACCGGTAAAAAGACTGAAGAAAAAGCTGAGATCTGGGAGAGGGCCCAGTCAGTCAATGAAATGACTGTCACTGTGACGGCTGATGCCGGCATATTTCCTGATGATGCAGAACTGTCTGTAAAGAAAGTATCAAGGACTCAGGAGAAAGAAGCAGAGAAAGCGGTTGAGTCGGAACGTGACGAAGAAGAAAACGTAGCAAAATTCTACACTTACGATATCAAGGTACTGGATAAGGATGGTAAAGAGATAGAGCCGAAGGACGATGAAAATGTCAAGGTGTCCTTTAGGCTTGATGAGGTTGCGGATGAAAACCTTACAACGAATATTTACCATATAATTGAAAAAGACACCTCATCAGTCGGCTCCGCCGACAGCTTCCCCTCAAGGGGAAGCCATGAGACTGGCAGAGAATTTTGATACGATCACCGAAGAAGACCCCAGTGAAGCGGGTCTTCTTCGGAAAAGGACGAGCAGCGGACTATTGGAAAAATCAACTCAGAGCCCAGCGCAAGCGGGTCTGAGTTGAAGAAGGACGAGCAGCGGAATGAGCGAGTTTTCGTCACGCCTGACGGAAACGAGCGATATGGAGCTTGCGAGGACGTGCGAGGACGCTATGACAGATAAACAAGTTCAA
>JAIKZC010000415.1 GCA_024682575.1 Lachnospiraceae bacterium
TCCACGCGATGATGAAAATAAATACATTGTAACCTTCTACTATGGAGACGTTGGTGATGATAATTTTTCAAGCGAAAATTGCAAGTTCATAACCGACTCCATCCCGTCATTCGTAAAAGATGACTTCGCCGGTGAATGATAGATTTTCGATAAATGATGTCGAAAAATAATACTTTCTTGTCAACTTGACGCCACTCTTGACAAGAGATAAAAATAAATGCTAAATGTCTTTACCGACGGCGAAGAACTCAAGAACAATAGTTTTTTCTCCGTCGCCCGAGGCATTGTAGCATTTATTTTTATCCAGTCAAGGGCAAGCCGCTTGCGCGGTGGCTGATAGGAACCTCTGGCTCAGAATCTAAGAACAATTATTGTGGACACCCGGAAAGTTAAAACAAATCCAATACTTAAAAAGTAATCTGATTGATTTACATTATAAAATATGCTCTGATAATTTTTATCAGAGCATACTTCATCCGGGTTTTCTTTTCAAAATATGTCATAAAGCCAAGATAGTAGTTGTTAGAGCATACTTCATCCGGGTTTTCATTTCAAAGTATGCTATAAATCCAAGATAGTTTTTGCCAGAGCATACTTCATCCGGATTTTCATTTCAAAATATGCCATAAAACCAAGATAGTAGTTGTTAGAGCATATTTCATCCGGGTTTTCTTTTCAAAATATGTTATAAAACCAAGATAGTAGTTGTTAGAGCATACTTCATCCGGATTTTCTTTTCAAAGTATGCTATAAATCCAAGATAGTTTTTGTCAGAGCATACTTCATCCGGGTTTTCTTTTCAAAATATGTCATAAAACCAAGATAGTTTTTGTCAGAGCATACTTCATCCGGATTTTCTTTTCAAAATATGCCATAAAACCAAGATAGTAGTTGTTAGAGCATACTTCATCCGGATTTTCATTTCAAAATATGCCATAAAACCAAGATAGTAGTTGTTAGAGCATACTTCATCCAGGTTTTCTTTTCAAAATATATTCTAAATGTAAAATGGTACTCAGAAGAGCATATTTCTTCCGTTTTTTCTTTGTAAAGTATGTCATAAATCAAAAAAATATTCTCAGCAGAGTATTATCCATAAAACATATAATATGAATAGATTACATTGTTTTTTTGTAGATCGAACTTGTTTTAACTTTCCGGATGTCCACAATAATTGTTCTTAGATTCTGAGCCAAAGGTTCCTATCAGCCACCGCGCAAGCGGCTTGCTCTTGACTGGATAAAAATAAATGCTACAATGCCTCATGCGACGGAGAAAAAACTATTGTTCTTGAGTTCTTCGCCGTCGGTAAAGACATTTAGCATTTATTTTTATCTCTTGTCAAGAGTGGCGTCAAGTTGACAAGAAAATATGTATTTTTGTCAGTTCATTACAGAAATCCGCATTTACTGCGGGTTCCTGCAATTAAGTCACCAAAACACATAGATTTTTACTTCGTTCCGAAAATTCTGTCTCCTGCGTCGCCAAGACCCGGACAAATATATGCATTTTCATTGAGCTCTCTGTCAACATGACCTACATATATCTGTATATCGGGATGAGCCTTATGGAGTGCTTCAAGTCCTTCAGGTGCTGCAATAATGCACATAAACTTAATCTTGACTCCGCCTTTTTCCTTGATGAAATTAATAGCATCTATAGCTGATCCGCCTGTAGCAAGCATAGGATCAGTAACTATTATCGTACGAAGACTGATAGGATCCGGAAGCTTACAGTAATATGAATGAGGCTTATGAGTCTCTTCATCACGATATAGACCGATATGACCTACTTTAGCAGCCGGCAAAAGAGAAAGAATACCGTCTGTCATTCCAAGACCTGCACGAAGAATAGGCACAACTGCCTGCTTCTTTCCGGCAAGTACAGGTGCCATCGTTTTCTCGATCGGAGTTTCTATTTCAACATTCTCAGTTTCAAGATCACGAAGTGCCTCATATCCCATAAGCATTGCAATTTCGTTTACAAGCTTTCTGAATTCTGCCGTTCCTGTTGTTTTATCGCGAAGTCGTGTGATCTTATGCTGAATAAGCGGGTGATCTAATACCATAACGTTATCCATTTTTGAAAAATCTGTCATTTTTTCTCCATCCTTTCAGATTATTAAATAACCTTTATAATTGTAGCCTTTATAACTAATAAGGTCAACCTTGAGAAAAATTAAAAAAGATCAAAAACGAAAATCATTCGTAACGATCAACTAAAATATTAAGTTTCCCCTTACGAGTGGTACGGTCAACGCCTTCGTATCGCATCTTTCCAAATCCGCGGATACTTATGCTGCTTCCGGCAGAAATCTGTGCAGAAGGATTCTCTTCCAGACGACTATTTACAAAAACCTTCTTGCTGCGAAATAATTCTAAGGCCTTACTTCGGGAAAGGTTTGTCACCGCCGCAACAATGGCATCAATTCTCTCAGAACTTATCTGATAGGAATGGCGCTTGAGTGTGGGCTGCATTGAAACAGGAGATTCATCTACGAGTTCACATACAACATTTGTGTGCTTAACCTTGTCTAGATTATCAATTATAAAGTCTGCGATATTTTCAATGCAGAAGAGATATGCTTCCGTACCATTTGTAAGTATATCACCTGTAACACGTCGATCTATCCCCAGATTTAATATGGCACCAAGAAAATCCCTGTGACTAAAATTATCAGCAAATTTTTCTATAATAGGGCGTATATGAATTATCCTGATCGGAAAATCCTCTTCATAGGCGAAGGCTTCCATAGATCCAAAACGGGCAATTCTGCGTGTTGCATCATCATGCCCTCCATAGAGTGTTATTCCTGCAGGATATGCGGAAGTAACTACACATTTGCCCTCAGCAATAGCTGCTGCGGCATTTCCTGCAGCCTGCAATATATCCGAAATTTCAGCCTCCGAGAGAAAATCACTGAAAAGATATTGTGAATTTGTATAAGCGGTATCTGATAATTCGTGTATTCTCTTCTTAAACTGTTCAACTTCGTTATTCATAAATAAATCTCCAAAATATATAAATTGTTTCGGTGCGAAGAGGGTTAAACGTCGGTTTTCATGGATTCTTTGAGAACATTGTATAAAGCTGCGTTACTGCTTTTGCGGTATGGCGATGTCCAGAAGATTCCTACAAGACCACATGTTATGAGGCTTAAGAACTCCCATCCTATGAAGGAAAGGTCTAAAAGAAAAGCTTTCCATTTATGCCCATCCATCATTTTTCTTGATCTTGTGATAACCTCTGTTGCAGGTAAATCCGGTTCGTCAAAAAGAATATAAGGTACCATTCTATATGAATAGGACTTTATGATCCCAGGAATTATAAAAAGACAGAACCAGAGTAAATTGAAGAGATCAGTAATAAACATTGTAAGAACATTTCTTGCATAATTCTCTGTAAAGCCATTTTTTATAAGTGTGATAGGCGCTGCAGAATTGGTATTTTCCTTAAAAAAGCAGGCACATCCTACATATAATGGATTTAAAAGAAATATATTAACTAAAGACCATATAATAACGCAAATAACAATAATAGACATTACAATCGCAAAGATTCCAAGAATTATTGCTTTGACTTCGGGATCCTGCTCATTGAAAAGCTCACCTATCTTTCTAAAACTTCCGGTTGTTCCGGAGACAGATGTTCCGCCTGTAATAAGCGTTAAGATAAATGCGACGAAAACGCAGTACCAGTAATTATTTTTGAAAGATACTTTTCCTTTTTCTTTAATTTCAGATATTGTCCACATAGTTTTAATCCTCCCCTTAGTTCAAACCTTAAATGAAATAGTTATATAGAAATTATCTCTCATTTTACTTGAAAATAATATTGCAATCAATTAGTTAGATAAGTGTTTTTATTAAAAAGCAATTTATGTTTTTGTCTGGAACATAGACTTCAATCCAAGTATTTACAAGGCTTGCGGCAATTTTTATAATAATAGATCGTGATAAAAAATAAGTTGTAGAGGATGTCATTTTTTGATATCTTAATGGTGTAGCTGTATGGGATTTATATAGCGCAGACAGGTCTGTGTATGAAATGTGCCAATGATGAAAGGGCAGGATTTTCAAAAGAAAATCATGACACCTTTATCATAGAAAGGCAATGTCAGATCAGGCTAAACAGGGGGCTCAGGTACAGATTATACGCAGCCGGGTGGTTGGTTAAATGATTTGTAAAGGAGGATACTATGCGTTATTCAATCGAAGGCGGAAGCCTGCCGACACTCATTGTTTCACTTGATCCGGGAGAAAAGATAGTCAGCGAAGCCGGTGGAAGAACCTGGTGCAAGGGTGATGTCACCACAGAAGCAAATTCCGGAGGAGCAGCTAAAGCGCTTGGACGTATGTTTACAGGCGAAAGTCTTTTCTTAAGCCACTATACTGCAAATAGTCCATCGGAGATAGCATTCACTTCTTCATTCCCGGGAAGTATTATAGCTCGTGAGCTTGCACCCGGAGAAACTATCATTGCACAGAAAACAGCTTTCCTGTGTGCAACTCCTGATGTAAAAATGGAAGTACATGTTACAAAGAAGGCAGGTTCCGGTTTTCTTGGAGGAGAAGGTTTCCTGATGCAGAAATTTACGGGGCCCGGAATTGTATTCCTTGAAATAGACGGTTTCTGTAAGGAATATGATCTTCAGCCGGGAGAAAAGATCGTATGTGATACCGGTGTTCTTGCAGTTATGGACTCAACCGTAAATTATGATGTTCAGATGGTTAAGGGTCTTAAAAACATGGTATTTGGAGGCGAGGGACTTTTTGATACTATTCTCACAGGTCCCGGAAAAGTCTGCTTACAGTCGATGTCTATAAAGAAAGTTGCAGACGTTATCACCCCATTTCTTAACATAAAAAAATAGTTAGATAATAGCTTTTGCCTCTATACTTCGAAAATAACAAACTATAGGTTTTTGTTTTAGGGACTTCGCCTGTTACGCCGTTCGCCTCAAAGTTCCTACGAGGAACGCTCCCGCTTTGGGCTCCGACGCAGCAGTACGTAATGCCGCAAAAAACGCGGCATAAGTGCTGGCGTCTCGCACAATCCTCTTTAGGAACATTTGAGGTTCGCGGCTTGGGTTAACAAGAACAGCCGGAAGATTATGAGCAATCTTCCGGCTGTTTTTCAATTTATGAATTTTAAAATTAAGTGAAAACGTGAGTTGCGAGGCTTATCTGTTTCCAAAAGAGGGGTCATGAAAAACGCCGGTCCTTGTTCCGCGTATTTTGCGGAACTAGTACCGCTGCGATTTTTCTTTTGCAGCGAGAGCGTCCCTCGTTGGAAACAGATAAACCGAACAACGCAACAGGAGATAACCCAAAACAAAAACCTATATGTTTTGGTGATTTTATTGCAGGAAGTTCGGATTCCTGCAATGAAGTGACCAAAATATATCATTCACCGGCGAAGTCATCTTTTACGAATGACGGGATGGAGTCGGTTATGAACTTGCAATTTTCGCTTGAAAAATTATCATCACCAACGTCTCCATAGTAGAAGGTTACAATGTATTTATTTTCATCATCGCGTGGA
>JAIKZC010000471.1 GCA_024682575.1 Lachnospiraceae bacterium
TACTTCTGAATATGGGAGGTAATCAATAATGTCTCAATATAAACATTTAACGTTCCAGGAACGCATTCGTATTGAAGAACTTCTTGAGAAAAAAGTATCTATCAATATGATTGCTAAAGATCTAAAGAAATCCAGATCCACGATTGCAAGGGAAATTAATAGTGCACTTAAAAATTCAGATAACATGAAGTAGTATAGCGAAATGTATTATTGCGTGAAATCCTTCTTTAACGAAATATTACACACGGAATTATTCATATAATCATAATTTGTCAGTCGTTATATTCTACTTCAAAATCCTTAAAAAAAGCCTCAGTTCCGATTTCAGAGAAAAAACCTACGGATCCGTGTGCATCCTTACCATGCTTCATAAACTGAACTTCAAGTACAGGATCTTTTTCTTCATTCAGATAAAACTGAGCTTTTTCATCATGAATAATGGCTGTCAGCTGTACCCACTCATTTAATCCATTATGAATCGGTGCTTCATAATCTGTGATTCCAAATTCTCTAAAATAAGCAAAGGTATATCCTGGATAAGAAAAGTACTGACAGCCATGTGATTTGCGCACCGGATCTTCTGTAGTCCCATTAGTCGGCCGGATATAAAAAGATTCGAACTCGCTATTATCCTGATTAACCCTGAAAACAATTCCAATGAATCCTCTTGCAAAATCAGGCGCGTCCGGAAGAAGCCTGCTCAACATTTTTACCCTGATGATACCATTATGGAAATCGATATTTTTCAGCTTGACAAGTGTATTCTCATCGAACTGCATGATTTTTTCCTTTTTTATGACCCTGAAAACCTTCTCACCATCTAGCTCTTCCTGAGTAACTGTTGTATGCACAGGAATCAATTCTTCCAAATCTTCATATTTTATCTTCATTGATGCGCCCTCACTTCTATTTCTTGAAAATATCTGTAATCCGTCAAACTCCGATTAGATATCTGTCATGCATAATAGTTTTTTAAATAAAATTTTGTTAGAATAAAAAGGATGTAAAAAACATATAAATAATAGAATAGCTAAATCTTTTCTAATTACATCATAATATATTTGAGGAGGAAGTAAAATGGCAAGAAAAAGTAGTGTAAAAAGAGCTCTTGAAGCAACAGGTGGTTTTGCCAGTGCACAGAAAAACATTGTAGTACAATATCAGAACAAAGATCGTAAAACAGATGAGCTTTTACAGCTTATTAAGGAAGATGCTCTCTCAAAAAGTATCAATGAATCTGATTTTAGCAAGGTTGATGTTTACATCAAGCCTGAAGAGCAAAAGGTATTCTATGTAATCAACGATGAAATAAATGGAAGTATTGATTTCTAAGATTAAGGAGGCCGTAAATGTCTACAGTATTTGTAGTCGCCAACCAAAAAGGCGGTATTGGAAAAAGTACAACAGCAACTAATCTTGCTGGAATTTTGGGGACAAAAGCTAAAACACTTCTTATTGATGCTGATCCTCAGGGAAACAGCACCAGCACATATGAAGCAAAAATCGAAGATGTCGCTACACTTTACGACGTTATAATCGACTCTGATAAGCTTCCGATTTCTGAAGCAATACAGCATACTGAAAATGGAGATATTGTTGCGTCTGATCCGCTTCTTGTAAAAGCTGAGAAAATGCTTGATGGCGATCTGGAGGGATTTTACAGATTAAAAGATGCACTCGATGAACTTACAGGGTATGAATATATAGTTATTGATACTGCACCGTCTCTTAATGTCATTCTTTACAACTGTCTCATCGCAGCTGATAAAGTTATAATTCCCGTTACTGCAGATTCATATGCGATGCAGGGAATACAACAGCTTCATGATACAATAATGTCTGTAAAACGTAGACAGAATAGAGATCTTTCCATAGCAGGTCTTCTTCTCGTAAGATATTCCGGCAGGTCCAACTTAGAGCGTGAAACCAGGGACGATATTGAAAAGATTGCTAAACAGATGGATACACGCCTCTTTAAAACTGTTATACGTGAATGTATCAAAACTAAAGAAGCTCAGGAAGCAAAAAAGCTCCTGATCAATTACGCACCAAAATGTAACACTTGTCTCGACTATATTGAGTTTACAAAAGAATTACTGAAAAAAAGTCGGAAATAAAATAGATAAAATTTATAATTTTTAAACAAAATACTTAAACTTTATTAGATATGAAAAGTGGGCAGTGAATAAATTCACAGCCCATTCCTTTTAACATTAACGATGGTTATTATGTATTATTTGAGATTAATTCTCGAAGATTTGTACAAGTTATGGATTATCGGTGAACTTAATTACAAAAATATTTTCTAAGGAAATATGTAGGGCCACAGCTCCAGGCATGACAATAGCTGTTTACTATGGTACCGCCGTACGGAGATTCATTGGGATTTTCCGGATTATACAGCTCCCAGAAGGTGCTTGCACCTGCATCAAGCATACCGCCCCAGTATGTTTCCATCTCCTTTAAAGCTTCATCCTTTTTTCCAATCATAATGAGTGCCATTATATAGTTATGATACATATAAGGTGTTACCATACCTGTTACATTATTCTCTTTTTTTATCCGTTCAATAAGTCTTACCGCAGCATTTCCTTCAACTGCCTTACCCAGGACCATCCAGACTTGTGATGCAACACTTATCTGATTATTATCACCACTTATATATAACTTTTTTACATCAGAAAAAAGATATTTATTAGCCGCATCTTTTAACTTCAGATACAGCTCTGCCATCTTCTCCTCTTCCAGCACATCTTCTACTACCTTTGCAAGTTCTATTGCTGCTTCCAGAGCATACATAAATATTCCCTGTGCACTAGCCTGTTTATTAAGTTCCAGGTTCCAGTCAACAAAACACCATCCGAGCCTATCTGAATCCAAAACCAGGTAATTTTCATCTAGTACATCCATAGCAAGTTCTACCTGCCTAACACATACATGCCACAAATCCTTTACAGTCTGAATATCTTTTGTAGCAGCATAATAGTCA
>JAIKZC010000461.1 GCA_024682575.1 Lachnospiraceae bacterium
AAATGAGGAATATATGATAAAAAGTATGACAGGCTTCGGCCGTGCCGAAATTATTGAGAATGACAGAAGATATACGGTTGAGGTAAAAACCGTAAACCATCGTTATCTTGAGGCTAATATCAAGATACCAAAGGCACTTTCACTCTTCGAGTCATCTATCCGCGGAATACTTAAAGAGTATCTTGAGCGTGGAAAGGTTGATATGTTCATCACCTTTGAAGATAATTCGGTAAGCACTGCAAGGGTTAAATACAACAGCAGCATAGCACATGAATACGCTGAACATTTGAAGGAAATGAGTCGTGAATTCGGTCTCGACAATGACATGAGAATATCTTCGCTTGCACGTTTTCCTGATGTTTTTACAATGGAAGACGGCAAAATTGATGAGGATATACTCTGGCAGGGACTTGAAAAGACAGTAAGACAGGCTTTAACTCAGGTGGTTGAGACCAGAACAGAAGAAGGAAAAAATCTTCAGAAGGATATCGTGGGCAAACTTGATGATATGCTTAAAGATGTAGAGTATATCGAAAAGAGAGCTCCGGGCGTTGTGGCTGAGTACAGGGAAAAGCTTCGCGCCAAGGTTCAGGATATGCTTAAGGATGCAGAGGTTGATGAGGCAAGGATAGTTACCGAGGTTACTATTTTTGCAGATAAGATCTGTGTAGACGAGGAAGTCGTAAGGCTCAGAAGTCATATCGATACAATGAAGAAGACGATCCTTAACGGCGGTAATATAGGAAGAAAGCTTGACTTTATAGCACAGGAAATGAACCGTGAGGCAAATACCACACTTTCAAAGGCTAATGACCTTGCTACAAGTGATGCTGCGATAGAACTTAAAACATCCATCGAGAAAATAAGGGAGCAGATACAGAATATTGAATAATCTTATAAATGTGGGATTTGGAAATATTGTCAACGCGGAAAAGATCATAGCCATAATTATGAGTGATTCAGCTCCGGCAAAAAGGCTTATGCAGACCTCGAGAAAAGAGGGAACAGCCATAGATGCTACTCATGGACGCAAGGTTCAGTCCTGCCTGATAATGGAAGGCGGAAGGGTAGTGCTTTCAGCTTTGACACCGGAGACACTTGTAGAGCGTTTTAAGTGTAAGGAGAAATAAAAATTGGAATCTAAAGGTATACTTGTCGTTGTTTCAGGCTTTGCCGGGGCAGGCAAGGGAACACTGATGAAAAAGCTTTTGTCGAATTACGATAACTATGCTTTATCAGTATCGGCAACCTCCCGTCAGCCGAGACCCGGTGAAGAGGAAGGCGTAAGTTATTTTTATAAGACAAAGGAAGAATTTGAAGGCATGATCGAAAAAGGAGAACTTTTAGAGCATGCCTGCTATGTTGGAAACTATTACGGAACACCTAAAAAATTCGTTGAAGAGAAACTTGATGCCGGTAAAGACGTTGTTCTTGAAATCGAGATCCAGGGTGCGATGCAGATAAAGAAAAAGTTTCCGGAGGCACTTCTTCTTTTTGTTATGCCGCCGAGTGCAGAGATTCTTAAAAACAGACTTGTCGGTCGCGGTACCGAGACGGCTGAAGTTATCGATAAGCGCATGAAACGTGCTGCAGAAGAATCCGAAGGCATAGAAAATTATGACTTTATAGTTATAAATGACGATATTGAAAAATGCACGGAATCTATGCATAATATAATACAGGCAGCAAAGTTCATGCCTTTAAGACAGAAAAATTTCATTGAGGAAATTCAGAAAGAACTTAAGGAAATCTGATAAGAACGCAGAACAGGCAATTAATAATTTGGATTTTATATACAGGAGGAATTAACTATGTTACATCCATCATATGCAGACCTTATGGAAGTTGTAAACTCAGATGCAGGCGAGGGTGAAGCACCTATCGTCAGCAGCCGTTATTCAATAGTGCTTGCAACAAGCAAGAGAGCACGTCAGCTTAGTGACGGTGCAACACCTTTACTTATGCCAAATGGCAGAAAACCCCTTTCACTTGCAGTTGATGAACTTTGGAAGGGAAAGATCCACATTCTTAATAAGGATGAGAACGAAGAATAATTAATGCAGTTTGAAAAAAGAGGAATCTGATATCATTAAGAGAAATTTAGAAATGAAAATACTTTTTATATCGCTTGGATGCGACAAGAACCTCGTTGACTCTGAGCAAATGATAGCCCTTCTTGCAGAGAAGGGCTATGAATTTACTGACAATGATATGGAGGCCGATATTATTGTCATAAATTCATGCGCATTTATTAA
>JAIKZC010000517.1 GCA_024682575.1 Lachnospiraceae bacterium
ATTAAATCTTTCGTATCAATTAAATATTTATAAAATAAAGGCAGTTCTGCTCTATTATTTCTTTATTTCACTATCCTTTTTGAAACAAATTTTTATTCTGAAATTAAACTAATCATTAAATCCAAGGTTAAAATTCTTCACCATTTATCAACTCTTCTTATATTTTGTCGGTGTGCACCCTTTGGCTTCTATAAATTTATTAACAAAATAGTCCACATCCTTATATCCCACCGCATCCGCAACTTCATATATCTTCATATCCGCCTTAAGAAGAAGTTTTGCTGCTTCATCTATCCTCTGCTTATTGAGATAGTCTTTAAAAGAACACCCGTAATTTTTTCTGAAAAGCTGTCCCAAATAAGCACTGTTTACATAATATTTTTCACTAAGATCCTTCAATGTAAGATTTTGTGCGTAATTCGCTTTTATCTCATCCTCAACGCTTTTTAGCACAGGCTTTGATACATTCTTTTTCAGCTGAGAAAGGTATTCTCCATAAGCGTAAGCCATTTTACATATATGAGCTCTGCTTCCCGGTGTTACCCCTTCATTTGTCGTGGTTTCTGAAATAATTCTAAGGATTTCTTCCTGATTAACCTCACTATCCTGTTGACTTGCTATGTGAATAAGCTGAAACAACAAATAATTGATATTGAGATTCATGGTATCGCTACTTACAACATTATTTTGAAGTGCATCAAAAAACTCATCCACTCTCTTATGTATCTGAACATGTTCTCCTATTTCTATCGCGTCAATAAGTCTGTCAAGCTCATCCTTACATATGAGAACTCCGTTATCCGAAACCTTGTATTCCTTATCATAAAAATAGATAGGCTTTGGTTCCCTGAAACCCTGAAGTGATCGCATTAAATTTGCGGTTCCATAGGACCTTGAAATATTATTTATTCCATTGACATTTTTGCCTACAAGCATTATAGATTTAACACCTGTACTGTTAGAAATATATTCATGAAGCTTTCTTATATATTCTTCATCTGACAGTTTAAGCTTCTTACCCATATTGCTACAGTATATAAACCCTATATTGTATACATTCTCACTGTCTGAAATATCCATAATACATAACTTGGCATCTTCTTTTAGAAACTCATTTGCTGCAGAATAAAGCTTCCTGAGGCTTCCCTTTTTATCTTCATCCGAAGACTCATTCATTATGTCAGAATCCTCCAACTGTATATCCACATAGCACATCTCATCATTAATATCTATTTTGTCTTCAAGATACTTAAGATTACTGTCGTCATATTTGCCGCTTAACAGAAATATGAGATTCCTGTCGAGAAATGCTTTCTCGTTTTTCTGTCTTTCTTCATATTCCGAAACTCTTTGAGAATTCATTTTGGATACTTTTTGAAGTATTTCAAGAAGCTGATCTTTCTCCACAGGCTTTAGTATATAATCCGTGCAATTATAGCGAAGAGCTTCCTGCGCATAACCAAATTCTGCAAAGCCGCTTAGTATTACAAAATATATATCATCAAATCCTGCATTCTTTACTTCTTTTAAAAGTTCAAGCCCTGTCATAACCGGCATTTTAATGTCTGCCATAATGAGATCTACATGATTATTTTTTACATATTCAAGAGCTTCCTGGCCATTGGATGCAGTGACAGTTTCATACCCCTCATTTTCCCAATCAACAAGAAGCTGCAATCCCTGAAGGATGAATGGTTCATCATCCACTAATAAAACCTTAAGCATCAAACTCTCTCCTTAACATACTTAACCGGAAGTTTTATCTGTATAAGTGTACCCGCACCGGGTTCTGAATCTATATCAAACTTTACTTCATTATCCGTTATCATCTTAAGTCTAAGGCAGGCATTAACTACGCCAACCCTGCCCTTTTCCTTAAGCATCTCAATACTGGCATTTTTCATCTTATTGAGGATTTCTAATCTGGCTTCCTCTGTCATTCCACTGCCGGTATCCTCAATTTCCATAATCATATTATTGTCTTCTATAAATACTCTTACAAAAATCCATCCCGGCGTGTTTTTACTTTCAATGCCGTGAATACACGCATTTTCTGCAAATGTAACAATTGTAAGCTTCGGAATATAGAACTTTCCTGTCTCATCATCCACATCTATATCAAATGAAAGCCTGTCTCCGAATCTGTATTTCTGAAGTTCCAAATATGCCTGTACAAACTCTATTTCTTTTTCTATCTGTATAGAGTCATCATTCCACTCAGTATACTGCCGTTGTAGTTTTGCCAGGTGTTCAACCATTTCGGATGTTTCTGTTTCCTGTTTTAAAAGTGAATGCATCCTGATACTCTCAAGAGCATTAAACAGGAAGTGTGGATTTATCTGGCTGTGAAGAGCAAGAAGTTCGGCATTTTTCTGGGCAACCACAGTTTCCTGCTCCTTAAGTTTATTTTTATAAGCCGATTTCATAAGCTCAATAACAAAAATAGGAAGCATTATACTCACCAAAACCACAAATAGCACCTGATACCAATACCTGCTTAGAGCTCCTAGTGGAGACCTTCGTGAATTTTCGACCTTTATAACCATGTCTTTTCCATAAACAGATATGTCCTGAGTATATCCCATATCCCCCAGTTTTTTTACCGATGAATAATCTTTACTGACGTTACTGTATCTACCATTAGACATAAGTATATGCTCATCATCGCATATATATGCCTTATTTTCATAATTCAGATTCTCAATAAGCGTCACAAGATTATCATAGTCAACCTCTATCACCACCAGGTTTTTCGAACTATTGTCATAATAATTAAGCCTCTGGAAATAATATATGGTACGCTCCATTACGTTATTTGTGCCCATTTTTCTGCCAAAGAACAGACCTTTTTGAAGGCCGGATTCGTTGACATACTTATACCAGTCTGTTCCCTCTGCCTTTTCAAGCCTTTGGAACTCTGCACCATTTGTAATGGTGTCATTATCGATATATATTTTGAAAAAAAGACCTGATTGCCCCTCCACTAATTTCAGCAGAGTGTCATCAAAGAAAAGATTGTAAGATTCGTAGTACTCTAAATTAGTCTCATACTCCTTATGAAGAAATCTATGAACATACAGGCTGCTGTACAGAGCATTACCCAGCTTAGCAGCCTGATCTATCTGATTAAAGAATGTATAATG
>JAIKZC010000524.1 GCA_024682575.1 Lachnospiraceae bacterium
TGTGGACATTGTGTAAGACATTGAGTTACGTATCATCGTAGCCAATGCAGTAGTGGTTGAAGCAGGAAGCTCCGACTTCTATAAGTCGGAGTAGTTCACGATGCTGCTTTACGCTCGGATTATAAATTCCATTGACTTTTAAGATATATAAGATTAGTATATATGTATATTAGTTCGAAAAATACGAACTAATAATAAAAGGAAATGAGGACTGTATTATGATCATAATGAACCTGAAGGTTAATAATTTATTAGCATTCAAGGACTTTGAAGTTGATTTTTCATATCCTAAGAAGATTGTCGATTCGTACATTGAAAATGAACATTTAAGGAATCATCCCAACTTTAGATATAAGAAAGTAAATATTGTGATGGGAGCTAATGCTTCGGGAAAGACATCTCTTGGAAGAATGATCATGAATGCAGTTACTTTCATTGATACAAAACGCTTTGAATGTCTGACAGACTGTGTAAACGACACATCCTCTGATGCATTCCTTTCTTTGGATTTTGTCGGAAATGGTGAGATTCTTTATAATATGACAGTAGAAATAGCCCCTATGCAGGGTATGAAATATACTTCGGATAACCTCAAGGTAACTGTTTTGAAAGCGAGCATTGGAATTAGGGACAGTTATGAAAACTGTAGAGGAAAGTTTAAGGAAGTTTTGCCAAAAACAGATGGGAATTATGCGCAGATACTTGATGAGATAGAGACACTTTCTTTTTGTTTTCAATATCCCGTGGATGCCGATGGAGAGTATAGACTTCACACTGTAAAAAAGCCTGTTGTCTACAGTAATATCATGGAGAAAATGCTGAGAGCTTTGGATCCTGCAATTGATAAGGTGGAGCCGCTTACAGAAGTTGATAATTCTTTTGTGATTAGAATGGGAAAGCGCTCATTTATACTGAAGGATGGTGAATTAACGAATCGGGCATATTTATCCAGCGGAACAAAGTCGGGCATTGCTGTGGCAGATATCCTGTATTCAATAAAGGAAGAAGGGCAGGGGCTGTACTACTGCGATGAAAAGTTTTCATATATTAATAGTGATATTGAAAAAGCAGCAGTTTCAGTTATGATCGAATGTCTTAAGGATAATGATCAGTTATTTTTCACAACGCATAATACGGATATGTTGGATCTTCCGCTTCCAAAACATTCATTTCTTTTTATGAGAAAAGATGCACTTGAACCCGGGCATTCTATTTCTTGTGTCAGCGCGTCTGCCTTTCTTAAGAGAAATACGGATTCTGTTCGAAAAGCAGTGGAAAATGATTTGATGTCGGTGGCACCCTCCACAGACTTGATCTTTGAAATTGGTGAAATGTAGGAGGATGTAATATGAACAAAATTGGAAGTTACATCCAATACTACGTAGAGGGAGAGGACGAAGAAAAGCTCATTTCAGTGCTTAAAACGGACCTTCATATGGTTATACCGGGTAAGATAAGTAAGTTTAATGCAGTTCAGAACAGGCTTACAAAAGCAAGGCTAATGAATCTGAGATCTGATACAACGGTGGTGTTGGTTTTTGATACAGATACAGGAAATATTGACATTCTAAATGAGAATATAAAAAAACTTAAATCTGCTTCTGCGGTAAGATCAATTATTTGTGTAACGCAGGTAAAGAATCTTGAAGACGAGCTGATAAGAAGCACAGATATCAAATATATGAGAGAGCTTACGGGCAGCAAAAGTAATTCTGGGTATAAGAAAGATCTGATAAAGACATCCAATCTGGCAATACTTTTAACTCGGCACGGATTTGAGATAAAATGTTTCTGGGCAAAAGAGCCGGATGGAGTTTTTGCAAAGATACCAAATGAGGCAAGTCTTATAAAGATTGAAAACTAAAAAACTAAAATGAAGCAGCTGCAAAATGATTCCTAAACCACGTTCCCTGAGCTCATTAATGGAATGAGTCGATGTTTTTGGAAGAAAAAAAGAGCCCAGTGTTTTTAAGGTTAGATACAAAACCGGGACTTCAGAAGGTGAGTGAATAAAACTGTGATAAATAAAAATATTGATTATTATGATAAAAACGCAGACATCTTTTTTGAAGGGACAGTAAATGCCGATATGTCTGAGGTCAGACAGCAGTTCTTAAAATATATTCCTGCAGGCGGAAGGATTTTGGATGCAGGATGTGGCAGCGGGAGAGACAGCAAGGCTTTTCTTGATGAGGGTTTTGATGTGTTGTCTTTCGACGCGTCAAAGGAAATGTGCAGGAGAGCATCTGAATATATTGGCAGGGAAGTTATGTATCTCAGCTTTGAGGAAATGGATTTCGACAATGAATTTGATGGAGTCTGGGCCTGCGCATCGCTTCTTCACGTTCCGATGGATGATCTGCCTGGAGTTATGAAAAAGATTTATCTATCACTAAAGAAAAATGGTGTGATATATGCTTCTTTTAAGTATGGCAACGGAATGACTGTCAGGGGAGAAAGGCAGTTCAGTGATTTTACGGAAAAGAGCATAATACCGCTATTTGAGACAGCCGGATTTCAGATTATAAATGTCATTGTAGGCGGAGATTCAAGACCCGGCAGAGAAAATGAAAAATGGGTTAATGTGTTGGG
>JAIKZC010000531.1 GCA_024682575.1 Lachnospiraceae bacterium
GGGTTCACATTCGATGTGGTATGTACAGATACACAACAAAGAGCGAATGTGTCTGTAAGTACTCGAGGTATATTCGTATCACGATATGCGTCTACACCTACTGTAGATCCTAATGCACCTTGGATAAATATGGAGCTTGCACAATGAACCCAAAACAGATAGCCTTAAGACGTTCGTGATGATAGCAATGGTCTTTGCTGTTGTAAACTTTCATGCTACACCTCTGACTATAGTAGATTCTGTAATCAATCTTTTCAAGGTTTAGAAGGAAATTTCAATAAATCAGACCAAAAACCATCCAAATCTCAAAATGAGATGAGGATGGTTTTTGTTTATACATTAGAGACAAAGTGGATACTCCTGATTCATTTATTATATGTTTATTATACTTGACATATTTCCAGTTAATGTCTATTATTATAAACATATAAGCTTTATTTGGAGGGACTTATGAGAAGAAAAAATCCTATGATAATGCCTAAGACGCAAAAAATGCTCAGACAGGTTGGGGAGCAGATAAAACTTGCCCGACTTAGAAGGAAATATACCGTGGAACTTATATCTGAAAGGGCCGGTATAAGTCGAGCAACACTATGGAAAATAGAAAAAGGCGATGCCGGAGTATCTATTGGAATATATGCAAAAGTGCTTACCGCCATTGGATTAGGAGATGATATTCTGCTTTTGGCAAAGGATGATAAACTTGGTCGTGCCTTACAAGATGCTGAGCTGTTAAGAGACAGAAAGAGTTAAATAGGAATTTATGAGAATATATGATGTTCATGCAGGATGGATGGAACCTGCCGAAAAAATCGGAGAAATTTTTATTGAAAATACTAGAGGAAAGGAAATAATCTCATTCTCTTATAATGAAAGTTGGCTGATAAATCATAGTGATTTTATACTTGATCCTGATATATACCATGTTATCGGGAGACAATATGTGCCGGATGGAAAAGCTTGCTTCGGATTTCTTTCAGATAGTGCTCCTGACCGATGGGGCCGCCGATTAATGGACAGAAGAGAAAGAATAGACGCCAAAAAGGAAAATCGGCCAAGACGCAAGCTCCTCGAGAGTGATTATATATTTGGCGTTAATGATTTTGGACGTACCGGTGCTCTGAGACATTATGATCCTATCAGAAAAATATATGTATCTGAACGTGATATTCTTGCCGCACCTCCAATTACTGAACTGAGGAGACTCGAACAAGCATCCCTTAACATGGAACAAAGCAATGATCCTGACGAAGAAAAGTGGTTCATGGATCTTATTGAACCCGGTTCATCCCTCGGTGGTGCAAGACCAAAGGCAAATGTAATTGATGAAAAGGGGAATATCTGGATAGCAAAGTTCCCATCAAGAAATGATGATTATAATGTTGGAGCATGGGAAATGGTTATGCATGACCTGCAAAAACTATGTGGAATCTCCATACCAGATGCACAGTTATTGAATATATCAGATGCTGGAAGCACTTTTCTTGTGAGACGTTTTGACAGGAATGAGGGTGGTAGGATACATTTTGCATCAGCGATGACTATGCTTGGAGAAACGGATAATTCTACAAATGAAATTGGATATACTGATATTGCCGGAGTTATCGAGACTATTTGTGTTGAACCGAAGAAAGATCTGCATGAGCTATGGGATAGAATGGTATTCAACATATGTGTATCAAATACAGATGATCATCTAAGGAATCATGGATTTTTATATCATAATGGAGGCTGGCAGTTGTCACCTGCGTATGATGTTAATCCATGTCCGGATAATGATAGGATGTCATTGCTAATAGGTGATGATAATCTAAAAAATTTGGATGAAGCTCTACGAATTTCCGAATATTTCAGATATTCATTGGAATCAGCAGGTACTCGGATGAATGAAATACATGATATTATTCTTGATAATTGGAGAACTCTTGCAAAAAAATATAATATATCGGTTTTCGAACAAAAACGAATGGAAAATGCTTTCATAGTCTAGAGCTGTTTTTACCATCTTTTTTTTTTCAGTATTTGTGTAAAAATAAGAAAAAGTTAAAGAATTGTGATAAAATTCCATAAAATTAGCAAGTAGTCGAATAATAAGTATTATTGGACTACTTGTTTATCTTTATTACTACACTACTCCGATAAAATATTATAATTAAGAACGTAAATACACTAATTTCAGCTTTATATTCTAAGTTCTTTGTTTCTTTCATTAATAACTCTTCAGCTTATTTCAATAAAATAGTCGCATCTTCCTTTACATTTTTACTTTGTCAAACACTCGACAGAATAAAACTCTTCCCCGGTTTCTAAACATATCGCTGCAAGCCGGCCTCCAGACATACCACATCCACAATCAATTGCTATGTGATTGAGATGCTTGTAAATCCTTCCGGGATTCGGATTTCCGTCAATAAACTGTGTCGGTGTATGTCCTGTGATCACAATAGTATCTTCAAAATATCGCGTATCATAATCAGCCCTATCCCAAACAAGGTTCTTCAGTGAGTAATCTTCAATCCCTTTTTCTGGGCTAAACTCGCCAAGACCTGCATGAACTAATAGATACTTCTGCCCATTTACCGTAAGTTCCTCATATAAGGAAAACTCCATGATGAAACTCAATACCTCTCGACGCATTTCCTGATCCAGCTGCTTAAATTCTTCAATGGTTGGCTTACTACCATTTCGTTGCCAATCAATGAGATTTCCGAGCAATTCCTCATCAATAGATTCAACGGACTCTTTTGTAATCTGTGTATTTAAAAATCTTAGTCCATCCAACGCCATCAGCTCGTGATTACCTACAATGCAAATCACATTTGGCATTTCCATCAGTTTTAGAAGTGTCTTTATCGGGTGCGGTCCACGGTCAACAACATCCCCAAGTACATATAATGTATCCGTGTCTTTCAACTGTATCTGATCTAGTAACTCAATAAACTGTTCATAACCTCCATGTATATCACTTATCACATAATTCAATCTCTGTACACCTCGTATCCTTTTCTTAGTTCCTTCTTTACCTGCTCACGCAGTTCAATTGGTTCTAATATCTCGACATCCGGTGCGTAGCTCTTTGCGAACTGGACCATTGCCATCTCATTCACATTGACCTTGACGCAGACGGTACCTTCCATCTCATCATAAAATCGAATATCCCTACCAAACATATCAATAATATCACTGATCATTGGCTTAATAATCCGGAACTTTACGGTAGAATCTTCACTGGAATACATATATACGTGTTTTTTCATGTATTCCACAAGGTCCAATCTCTTTCTATTTGACCATTTCAACTTCTCAAACGGCTTAACTTTCACATCCAAAATTTCAATATCGGTAATGCGATCGACTCTGTAGTTTGATATATCCTCATAAGGATCATAATTACAGATCAGGTAGTATTTTCCCTCTTTCGCTGCCATCTGATATGGACTGACAATATAAATGCGTTCCTCGCCGGATTTGTCCAACTTGATGTGCTGTTCCTTATCCGTTCCGTACGCAAGATATTTAAATGAAACCTTCTTCCCCTTTTCTATTGCCTCATCAAGAACATCTATGTTATAAAAAACCTGCCGATTATCAGTTTTATCCTCCGGCATGGTACATATATAATTCATGCTTGCTCGGAAATATTTATTCGACAATAATTCCAGTTTTTGAACCAATTCTTTGCATTGGCTATATGGAAGATGTTTGGAAAAAAGCAATGAATCAATAAGAAGGCGCAGCTCCGGTTTAGTAAAGTCTCTGATCAGATAAAAACTTGACATGATCCTACTTTCTTCTACTTCTCCGGTTTTTTCATTTCGGATCATTCGGGTTGTTTCCTGCGACTCAATCTCATATCCCAGTTCAATAAGATCCATAATATTGCTTTTAATAGTCCTTCTATCAACATCCATGTCATAATCTCTCTTTAATAATCCCACGATTTCTGTCTGTGAGAGCCTATGATCTTCGTCTGTATATTTTTTTAGAATTTCGAGTGTATTAAAAAGACTCAGCTTCTTTGACTGTCTACCCAATATTATCCCCCTCTTAGTTATATTTTTAACCTCATCAGATACCAACATTCCTATTAACTCAATCCTCACAAAGATTTTTATAGAAAACTTTAGCGGATTCAAAAGATGTTTCAATTGTGCTCATAATTTACAATTTTTTCCCTAACCTTCTCTGCAAATTTAGCATGACCCTCTTCTGTCCAATGCAAAGCATCTATTAATGATGGTCTGACTATCTCTGCTGCATTTAAGAAATCGCAGCCTTTTTCATCGGCTATTCTTTTATAATATTTTCCAAATGTTTTTGATCTTTCCACAGCATCAAAATCAAATTCTCCAAAAAAAGGGGAATTTCCAATTTCTTCAGTAACCTCACTGGGAGATACCAAAATTATACTAGGTTGAAATCCCTGTTTCTTCAAAGTAAACTCTTTTATCAAATCTACAAGTCTGCCTGCTCCTTCAGCAATCTCTTCCGCTGACGCACTGAAAGATTTTTTCAGGTCATTGCTTCCGAGCATTAAAATAATAATATCTATTGGCTTATGCGTATTGAGACACGGTCGAAGATACGGCAAACCATTTTTCCACGGATCCAATGGATCGTCAAATACTGTAGTCCTTCCATTACATCCTTCTTCTATAACTTTGTAATCTGAACCAAGCAGGCTCTGAAGCCTTCCTGTCCAACGGATATTTTCTGGATATCTGAATCCATTCATGGGATTATATCCATAAGTGTTTGAATCTCCATAACACAAGACTGTTTTCATTAATTACTACTCCCTTTATTAAAAGTTTTTTTAACCCATATCCACATAATACGAAGAATAATATGCAAAATTATGCATATCACTAACCTGAACATTTCAGTAAACATCATACTGCCAATACCTAGGACAATGACACTGGCTATGTGATTTTATTCACCATCTCCTCACTATTCTGATCATCATCTTAAACTTGATAAGCATCAAAATAATCTTTTTTACTATAAATATTCTATCTTTTTGGATAGACAAATTATGTTGTTATTAATAAACAATTTATATTTGGGATTATGTATACAAGTGATGATTAAACAGATAGAGATTTTTATCGTAATTTCCAGGTCAAAGAAAGTCCCTCGAATGACTCCCCTTGTTTTCTAAAGAGAATCCTTCTATGTAAGAAGATTATAACATATTTAACAGGTTAAATATATTTTAACTAAAGCAATTAGACAAGATTTACCACATAATTACAGATCTATTCAAAATCTTTGCTGTCCCTCCGGATAGTTCTTGAGATTCTATACCCGCTTCCTAAGTTTTCTCTCTTTCTTCAAGTTTTTTTCGATTCAGTAAGATGCTCTAAGGAGCATCTTCTGTGCGCGCCCATAGGGCGCAAGGCAGGAAAGGGAATCTGATAGCGGCAGTAGTGGGAAAGTGGAGGGGAATAATGAATTATGCTTACAGAGAAAAAGCGATGTCTTTTTATTTGGCTTTGTGATTATGTAGTAAATCTTTTTATAAGTTGCGTTTTTATCGCTATTTATCTTGTTTTATTAACGTAAATCTGTTATATTTGCTTTAATAAAACTATATATCAAGTTTTTACGACTATATAATACGAGGTATATTCTATGCATGATATTTTTTTTGATTGGAACGACACTTATGAAATGATCGTTAAGAAACATATTACTGATAAGAACCTTGCTATCCTTGCTGCACGTATCTAAGGAGGTTAGCGCTAATGAAGCTTCCGCAGTACTCAGCATACATAAGTAAGGATACCCTCGTCACCATAATGCCTTCTTTTATTTCTCGTTTCCGCTCTCCGAAGACACGATACAACTATGCTCTGGCTGTCTCGGATTTCGCTGACTGGCTAAAAAAAGACCCTCTCTTATGCACGGACGATGACGCAGGACGTTACGCTGAATGGCTCGCCCATGAACAGTCGCTCGGCGCTCTTACAAGGGATACTGTTCGCACAAGGCTTTCCGTGATGAAGTCTTTTTTCAATTTTTAT
>JAIKZC010000005.1 GCA_024682575.1 Lachnospiraceae bacterium
TTTATATATAGTACGATAATTAAATGATTAAGAGTAATATAACAGAAATTATAAGAGAAAGAGACAGTCTTTCGATCAAAGAGCGCACTGCTATTGCGGTGCGCTTAAGTATTCCTTCGATAATAGCACAGCTTTCCTCAATACTTATGCAGTACATTGATGCAGCTATGGTAGGAGCATTGGGTGCAAATGCATCTGCGTCTGTGGGTCTTGTATCCTCAACGATATGGTTTTTTGATGCGATCGTAATGTCCTGCATATATGGATTTTCTGTGCAGATTGCTCATGCGATCGGAGCGGGGCGGAGTGCTGATTCAAGAAGTATTTTTTTTGAGGGTATTAAAATAAACCTTTTATTTTCTTCTTTTATGGCAATACTAGGTTTTATATTGAGCTTTAAGCTGCCCTATCTGCTGGGAGGAGACGCGACTATTGCTGAGAATGCATTTCGCTACTTTCTTGTAGCTGCATTATTCATGCCAATACTTTCAATGGATTATTATGCTGCCAGCTGTTTACAATCAGCAGGCAATATGAAGATAGTAGGTTTTATAGAAACATTGAAATGTTTTCTGGACATAATATTCAACTTCTTCTTTATATTTCCTTCGGGTGTAAAGAATCTTGGCTTCATAAGCTTTTACAGTCCGGGATTTGGACTTGGCGTAATGGGAGCAGCACTCGGAACCTATGCGGCGGAGTTTATTGCTGCAGTCATTATGATGAGGGAGGCTGTTTACAGAACAGAGAGCTTAAAATTCGAAAAGGGAAAGAAATATCCGATACGCAAAAATACCATGTTGAAAGCGCTTAAAATATCGCTTCCGTCTGCTGTGGAAAATGCTGCATTAAGCGGAGCACAGATATTTTCGACGAGAATAGTTGCACCTTTGGGAAACATTGCGATCGCAGCTCATTCCTTTGCTATAACTGCGGAAAGTCTCTGTTATATGCCCGGCTATGGCCTCGAGGCTGCGGCAGCAACCCTTGTAGGTCAGAGCCTGGGTGCAGGAAAAACAAAGCACGCAAAAGGTTTTGCGAATGTTACGGTTGGACTTGGAATGATAATAATGACAGCAGCAGCCGTCATTATGTATTTTATAGCTCCGGGAGTATTTTCATTTTTAACACCGGATCCCTATGTAAGAGAACTTGGAGTAAGAGTTCTTCGGATTGAACTTCTTGCAGAACCCTTTTTTGGTGCATCTATAGTTGCTGCAGGAGCATTACGCGGAGCCGGAGATACGCTGGCATCAAGTATCATTCATCTTTTCAGCATGTGGGTAGTGAGAATAAGCCTGGCATGTATTCTGGTTGGGAAATTCGGACTGGAAGGCGTATGGACGGCTATGTGTATAGAGCTTACGTTTAGGGGAATTGCATTTTTGGTAAGATTGAGATTTGCCAAATGGAATAAAAATAAAATCTAAAGAGCGCCATTTTCCTCTGCCTGAAAATCGTATTGTATTTTTATAGGCAGTTTTACATTTTTTATTCAGGCAGAGGAGAGTATATATGAGAGCTGGAAAATTATGGAGAAAGCTGACAGTAGCTGCAGTTACTGCATCTATGTTAAGCAGTTCAACAGTTTATGCAGCCGTGTACGAATCAAGCGGTGAAACAGTATTTACATTCACGGATAGCGGGATAACTGTTTCAGAAGGAAATTACAGTGGATATAAGATAAGCGGTACAGACCTTACTATCAATGATTCTGGAGTATACAGAGTAAGCGGAAGCTGCTCTGACGGATCTATAACGGTAAAGAAAAAAACAACAGGAGTTAAACTGGTTCTTGATGACTTAAGTCTTACAAGCAGCAGTACAGCAGCACTTGCCTGCAACAAATTCAGCCAGGCAGATATATTTATCGAGGGAGAAGTTGATCTTCAGGATAGTATTTATAACAGTGAAGATTACCTTGTGGACGAACTTGGTTACAGCGAGGACTCTGATGAGGTTGACGCGGCAGAAAATGCTGTTATCAAGCTTAAGGATGCTTCAAAGATAACCATTGGCGGAAGTGGAACCTTAAATATCACAGCAAAGGCCAAAAACGGAATAAAAGGCGGCTCTACAATAGAGCTTGATGAGGACGAAAATGAAACAGCTGTAGAACCGGATGAAACAAGTGATTATTATGCATATCTGGAAACATCCGATCTGACTATGAATATAGACTCAACAGCTGTTTATGATCCGAACGATGGAGATACCTATGGAGATGGCTTCAATACAGAGAGCTATCTGCATCTGGTCAGTGGAACCTACAATATTGCGGCAGGAGATGATGCTATTCATTGTGACTATACAATGGATATCGGTGAAGAAAACGGAGATGATTCTGATCTTGATATAAATGTTACAGAAGCAGAGGAAGGAATCGAAGCTGCAAATATAAGCTTTTACAGTGGAGACATTGATGTAACTGCAAATGATGATGCTGTAAATGCTGCAAATTCAGATCTTGAAGACAGTCACTGGCAGTATTCACTGGATGTCTGCGGAGGCGATATTTATGCAGATTCTGAAAGTGGAGATGGTCTAGATTCAAATGGTACGCTTACCATAAGTGGGGGAAGAACAGTAGTATTTTCCGGAAACAGCAGCAGCGAAATGCCTTTTGACACAGGTACAGACGGAGATTCTCAGATTGATGACAGCTTTACGATCACAGGAGGATCTGTTTTTGGAGTCGGATACAGTGGAACCGGACTTTCTCCAGAAAGTGGATCACAGGACTGGGTATCCTGGGGAAGCGGAAATTCATCAGGTCCAGGAAATTTCTTTGAAACACTGGCATCTTCGATAAGCTTTGGCCCTGGCGGTGATAGCAACAGACCGGGAGATAATAGCGGCCAGCCCGGAGATAATAATGACCAGCCCGGAGATAACACCGGATCAAATGATTCAACAAATATGTCGGACAGTTCTGACATAAAATTATACATTGGAACTAATTCATATTCAGTTGGATCAAATGTTTCTATCAGTAAGGGAAATACAGTTTCAGTTAAAAATTCATATACAACACTTGAATCAGCAGAGGCTCTAAGAACAGCTTCTTATGTATTTTATTCAGGAGATATGGATTCTGACGGAACTGAAGATGATGAGGATAATTCAACAGACGATTCAGATAATGATTCCAGCTCAGACAATGATGCTGATAGTTCAGAAGATACAGATGATTCGACTTCTGATGACAGTCAGTCCGAAAACACCAGGGATGACAGTAGTTCAGATGACAGTAGTTCGGACGACAGTAGCTCCGACGATAGCAGTTCAGATAATGAAAGCTCAAAGAGCAGCATTAATGAAGATGATGGCTACAGAACAGAGCAGTATGGAGATTATACAATAAGATATCCGGAATCGTTAAGCTACAACGGTAAGAAACAGAAGCTTGATGATATTACTATCAGCTATAATGGAATTAATTATGAGGCTAAGTCTGTAAAATATAAGTCCAACAAAAATGCCGGCACGGCAAAATTTATGGTCAGTAAAATAAATTCTACAGATAAGAATATAAAAAAAGCACTTAAAGGTCAGTGGTTTGAGTTTGAGATAGCACCGCTGGAACTGGACAGCAGCAATACTAAGCTTAAATAT
>JAIKZC010000042.1 GCA_024682575.1 Lachnospiraceae bacterium
CATTCATAGCCGCGATATTGTGTTGTACTACCATATTTGTTTCCTCCTTGAATTTTCCGGTGGCATCCTTGCCACGCGTGCACTTCACCGATCCATCTTAATTCCTTGCTGGCTTTTTGTGAACCGGTTTTAATTTTTACATCTTATATATCGGACGCGAATCAAAATACTTTATAGCAAATGTATACTTTTTTTGCATTTATTTAAAAACATTTCTAGTTTTTACTGTCATAAAACATCGACTGAACATTCTTTGATTCGCTCATTGTCTGATAATAATTAATTGCTGCTCCTGAATTCTTATGTGCCGCCTTTATACTTTCTCTCTCTTTGCTGAACATCTTTTCCATTAGGCTACGGATAGTTTTTTCGTCTTTTTCCGTGTCAGCCGAGATCAGGTTAAGGCTGTCAATTTTCTTTAAGACTCCATTCCTTAAATCATCAGATATAACTTTACCGGATTTCATTTCATTTGAAAGCTCTGTGTAAATATCAGCGGACTCAGAATTTAATGCCTCGATCCTGTCTATTAATTTAGTCTTTTCTTCCATAAGCTCAACGTATCTGTCTTCACTATAAGCAGTCGGATCTGTCAGAATAGATAAAATAAGCTTATTGACTTCCTTGACTTCTTCCAGTGCATTAATCGTGTTCCCGAAATTTTCTTCAGCTCTTTTCACAGATGAAAGATCCATACTTTTCCCCCTTAAAGTCTGATAGTCTTATGATGATCCGCCAAGCAGGCTTGAGAATGATGATGCACTTGAGTTGATCTTACTGAGTGCTGTTTCCATAGCTGCAAATTTATCGTAATAATAATCCTGTTTATCACTAAGTGCCTGTTCTGCCTCAGATATCTTTGTATTGTAGGCGCTGTAGTTGCTGGCCATAAGCTTATCTTCATAAACCGTAAATGCCGACTTATACTGAGTACCCTTCATCTTCTCGTACATCTGATCATGAAGATTTCTGGACAACTGCATAAAGAAGCTTGCCACGGTATCAGGGTCAGACTGGATCATACTTTTAAGTTTATCATCAGCGGAAGAGGTATACTCATCATCCGTATCACCTGCAATATGATAAGCATATTTTTCATTATCTTCGGCCTCGAAATAACTCAAGGTATCAATTCCAAAATATGAAAGAGACAGTGACTGTGCCTCACCGTCAACAGTTACTGAGAAAGTAGATGCCATAGCTGTCTTCATAGCCTGACTTATATCATAAAGGCTGGAATCTCTCCTGAGCAATGAGCTTTTTATCTTATCTTCCCAGTCCTCTATTTCAGACTCGCTCATTTCTTCTTTCTGATCATCAGTCAACATCTTGTAACTGTCTGCAGATTCTGCATTATATAATGCATCCATCTTGTTGATCAGGGTATTGTATTCTGAAAGAAATTCTTTAATACTGTCATATATTCCACTGGTATCAGTCGTTGTGGCAAGTGTTACGGTATCATATCCGCCAGAACTGTTTTTTGTCGTCTTATTTACTGTAATTCCAAGACCATTAATATTAAAAGTATTATTATTAGATTTATATGTAGCTCCGTTAAGGACGATTTCTGCATCAACTCCGTCAACCTTATTTCCACCATATGAATCTGCCTTATAATTAAGACCCAGCGCCGAAAGAACTGTATTTGTTCCTGTATCCTTTCCCTCTGTCGTTCCATCAGAGCCATATATCGTGAAATCAGCGCTCTCACCCATGCTGTCAGATCCTATATAAAAACGTCCCTGATTTTCATCAAAGGTTGCAGTTATACCATTGATATTATTAAGCTTTGATGCAATGGATGAGTAAGTATCGCCATCTTCAACAATAATTTGTTTGGTATCACTGCCTACTTTAACGCTGAAGGACTGTCCTACGATTAATGAATTCACCGCATCAGAAGCTGAAACATTTCCCAGACTGCTTCCCGTCAGATATCCAGCTGTCGCCAGACTCTTAACCTGCAGGGTCTGTGTGGTATTTATCGCAGTTGAAGCTGTTGTAACTGTTGCTACATCAGTGTCACTTACAGTTGTGGTTTTCTTGTTATAACCTGTAGAATAACGAAGTTCTGATAATGCAGATCCGTTATAAAATGACATTACTTCCTTATTAAGAGACTTCCAGATATCCTGCTTCCAGGAAAGCTTTTTCTGGTCGCCCTTATAATTATCAACTTTCGTCTGATAACGGCTTGTAAGAGCGGTTATCAGAGATTCTGTATCTAACCCGGAATTTAATCCTGTAATTCTATTGGCCATATATTGATCTCCTCTCTACTAAAACAAAATTTCCTATTTATCACTGAATTTAACCACTCATCACCATATAATGCACCTCCATGTCTAATTCAAAAGGATTACAGCCTTATAATCCCTATCAAAATTATCTATTTCCTATATCGGATTTATAACCTTGATCATTAAGCAGAATATAAAATTTTTAGAATTTTTATAAAATATTTATATCTGTCAGTCCCACTTTTCTTTAAGAGCTCCCTCGCCAAATTCTTCCTGTGCTATGAGCAATATCTGCTTTGCAGAAAACTTCCGCTGGTATTCAGGGTTATCAAAGATTCCCACGGTATCATCTCTTACCTGCTGATTCTTCTCGAAAGATATGGCAAAGAAATCATGTCCCAGCCATTCGAGATCAGATTCCGAAATTCTGTTAATATCAAAAAACATCGAACCATATCTGAAAGAGTGCCATTCCCTCATCCTGTAGGCAAACATATCTGTATAGGCAACATAAGTCCCATATGTCTCATATTCACTGAAACCTGTCTCGTTTAGCTCGAGCGCAGTCAGAGAATATATTATTTTTTCCCAAAACTGCCTTCCGGCAATTTTATCATTCAGTTCTATTTTTTTGATCAAATCTCTTACAAGCTTTACATTAAATAACATATGTTCAGAAATAAATGACTGCTCTATTATCTTTTGCATTCCCGGTAAAATCCTTGCCAGATCGTCAAAATAGGTCTTGTGATACTCATGCTTTGTATCAAAATAAGGGATACCATCTGCAGAAAACATGGAGAATTCCTTACACGGCACCGTATCTCCATCCCATACCAGATAATACTCATCCGAAACTCTCTCAGACAATTTATATTTAAG
>JAIKZC010000045.1 GCA_024682575.1 Lachnospiraceae bacterium
GTCCAGTTGGCTCCATGCCAAAAACCTGTCGCTGTCCATACAAACACAAGAGCCAGATAACTCGGCACAAGCTTTGCAGCCCTCATTTTACCCATTTTTCTGAAGCGTTTTCCCAGATTCTGGGCTGTTTTTCCCGTGGCTATAGGATAAAAAAGATAATCCTTAAACCATGCTCCAAGTGTAATATGCCATCTTCTCCAGTATTCTTCGACTGAGGTTGAAAAGTAAGGTCTCTCAAAGTTCTCTGCTATCTTTATACCAAGAATTTCTGATATTCCGCACATAATGTCCATATATCCTGAAAAATCAGCATATATCTGCACGCCATAGAACAATGCCCCCAGTATTATATAAATACCGGTATACGGGCTATCGGAATAAAAGATCAGATTTACCGCAAGGGCTGCCGAATCAGCGATCGCAATTTTCTTTATATATCCCCAGAACGCTCTTCTGATTCCTTTCTCGAACCTGTCAAATGAAAAACTATGTTCCTCAAAAAGAGTCTTTGACAATGTCCCAAAGCGGTCAAAAGGTCCCTGTATCATATGCGGAAAATATGAGATGAAGCAGAAATATTTAAGGAAATTTCTTTCAGGTTCATACTTTCCCCTATAGACATCGACTATATAAGAAACCGCTAAAAAACTGTAATAGGAAATACCTATCGGTATAAAGAAATCCGGGACCGGTATCTCCCTTCCGTGTTTAACGGTTCTCATAAGCCAGTCAATGTTTTCAACAAAGAATGCTCCATATTTTATAAGAAGCCATATACCAAGAATAAAGACCGCTCCAATAGCTGCCGCAAAAGTGACCTTCTTTTTACGTTCAGTAAGGAATGCAGTTCTTTCCTTTCTGTCTTTTATCTCATCTGCATCTGCTTTATTTTTAAGCTTGATCTTGTAAACTATTATTGCGCATATATATGATATGACCGAAGTCACGGCAATAAACGGTATCCCCAGGATTCCAAAGGAAGCAAAAAATACCAGATTTGCAATGATTATCAGATAAAACTGAAACTTCTTCGGAATAGTAAAATACAGAATAAAAAGCGCTATAATAAACACAATAAAATTAAACGAATTTAAAGACATAGAATATCCTTTATCTTAGAGATTCTTTTTTATTTCCGAGGAACAGATTCCGGGAGTTCTCTTAAGTCTCACAACTTCCTTGCCATGTTCTCTGCACCAGTCCATTGCCCTCAAAAAACCTGCATGATTCTGATCTTCACCTACCGCGAATACATCAAAATCAATCTCTTTTACCTTCTCATCTACATCCGTATAGCTTGTAACCTCATCAACAACCTTAAGTCCGCTGATAAGTTCTTCTCTCTGCTCTGTGCTGTAGAGTACCTTGGCATCAGGTTTATATTTAAGGATATAATCACCGTCCTGTACAGCAACTATTAAATAATCACCGTGTTCCTTTGCCTGCTTAAAGAGTCTTAAATGTCCAAGGTGAAAGTAATCATAAACTCCGACTGTAAGTACCTTTTTCATGATCAAGCTTCCTTTCTGTTTTCTTCTGTTACTTGCTTTTCAATATTGAATGAAGTGAGGTAATCCACTGTCCTTTTAGCAGCCTCACCCGGATATTTCCATCTTTCTTCTCTTACTTCCGCTCTTCCCTTTGCCAGCGGATCTTTTTCCTTAAGTTCTTTGATGATATTTCCGATATCATCCAGTTCTTCCTCTTTTAAGGTCTTTCCAAGACGCTTATGAGCATCAAATCTGTAAAGCCCCTCTTCATTTAGCCACCATGCATCATAAGGCGAAAGGTCAAATGATGTGTCCGCACACAATACAGGCTTATCAAAGATCAATGCATAATCAAATATTACACTCGAAAAATCCGTGATCATAATGTCTGAACGGTTCAGAACTTCAAAGTTATCGTTATCCCTGTTCCACTCCAACCTGTCAGACTCAGGAAACTCCTTCATCAGACTTTCCATAAGTGGAATCTCTGATACAAATGACTGCGGATGGGGTCTTACTATCACATGATAATCGGTTTTATCCAAAAGAGTCTTTATAAGCTTTGCACCGAATCTCGAAAGAACAGAGCTCTTTCCCCATGAGGAAGCAACTAAGACGTTGATCTTATCATTATTTACACGTCCAAGATCTTCAAGTCTTTTTTTCATAACATCCATATAGGCAGAACCTACATAGACGAGCTCCTTCTTTTCTATATTTCTGAGCTTCTCCATGTTCCTTATGTTAGTCTCCTGGATACTTCCTGTTAAAAGAACAGCATCATAATAATCGAGACCGAACATTCTGTATAAAGCCGCATCTCCGGTTGAATGGAAAATATGAACGTATCTGTCAACATCTGCAGATCTCTTCCACTGGTAGACATCAAGCCCCGGTGTCGTTGCAAGTACAGTTCCGGCCTTGGCAAAATTAAGCCTTGCAAAAGCCTTGTTTCCGGAACCTATAAATTCACATTTTACATGCTTATAGTTTTCCTTAAGTGCCGGATCCGCCTCGGCAGCAGTCCAGTATACCAGATCTATGCCTCTTCTCTCGAATTCGTCACATATAGGCTTAAAAATGCTCCAATACCATTTATTATCACTAAAAATAAGATAGGGTATCTTTTTAGTTCCCGCTGCCGCTGCTTTTCCTCCGCTCAGGAGAAATTTAATTTTCAATATTGCTTTCTCTGCAAAGAATACCGCTGCCGCTGCAACTCCGATCAAAACAGAAAAAAGCATGCTTCCCGTTCCGGGATCGATATAAAGTAGAATTCCCGTATTCATGGACTTTACTCCTCTGCCGCTTTATTATCGGCTCCTAAATTTGTCCAGTTACTGCTGTCAAAAATATCATCATGAACTGAATACCATGCCCAGTCGCCTGTATCAAAGGTTTCACCATTGTTTTCCCTTACAGAATGATTATCCGCTGTGGTAACTATCTGATCATGAGCAGTCTTTTCATCACTGCTTATAAGCTTTCCTGTGAAAGGATTCGTCATATCATCGATAAGGCCGCTCATAGCCATTGTCGGTACATCGGCATTTGTCATAAAGCTGTCATCCGTCTCGCTCTCACTGTCAGCAAAGTCTTTATACATGAGCAAGGGATTCAAAGCCTGAACATCAAGACCGTCATCCATTATCATATAATCAAACTGACCAAGTCCATATCCATGATCAGCTACGATGATTATCCTTGTATTATCATAAACGCCCTCTTCTCTCAGGTAATCAAACCATTCTCCCAATCTCATAAAGGAAGACATGTTTACATGATAATGATAAGGTGTCGGATCATTTAATACATCCGCAGTCACACCATCGATCGTATAGTTTGATATATCCGTATAATCACCATTGTTCACATGCTGCTTTGGTGTATAATCAGGCAGCTGAAGCTCAACAGGATTATGAGGCATCGAGTTCTGCATCATAAGGAACTGGTTCTGATCATCATCTGTTATTGTCGTAAGCTTTTCAAGATTTGACAATACAGCATAACGCTCAAGAAACTTCTTGGTAATGTTTGCTTCTTCAACAGAAAGATAATAGCCCTTATCATATACCGAAGGCTGAAGCA